>JAFYML010000317.1 GCA_017556595.1 Bacteroides sp. | reverse complement strand
TAAGAGCCCACCAGGCTTATGGCGACATAAGTGCTGTGCGTCTTAGGAGTTGTAAGGTCATGTAAACCGGCGCTATGAGGGCTGCTCGCCCCATGTCGGAGGGTAGACCGCTAAAGTTGTATGGTGACATGCAACGCAGATAAATGACAAGCACCTTGCTTGGGCAAGGCACAGAACCCGGCTTATAGGCCAACTGCTTTTTTTATTTACCATAAATGCTATAAGCTATGAAGCAAAACATTGTCAGAATTTGGAAATTTTTGACCTACGACATTTGGCGCATTACGGAAGATGAGGTGAGTAAAACTACATTCTCGCTCTACAACATCATCAAAACCATATACTTATGCATCACTCGCTTCACGCAAGACCGCATCATAAACAAGGCCTCTGCCCTAACCTATAGCACTTTATTGGCCATTGTTCCCATCCTAGCCATTCTATTTGCCATTGCCCGCGGATTTGGATTCGATAACTTGATGAAAAGCCAAATCGTGAATGGTTTTGGTGGCCCATCCGAGGCAACTGAAGTAATCTTTCAATTTGTCGATTCCTACCTCTCCGAAGCCAAAAGTGGCATTTTCATTGGTGTAGGTTTGATAATGTTGCTATGGAGTGTGCTGAACCTTATCAACAACATGGAGATGACCTTCAATCGCATTTGGAAGGTACAGAAAGCGCGTAGTGTTTTCCGCATGACCACCGACTATATGTCTATGTTGCTACTTATGCCTATCTTAATTGTAGTATCGGGTGGTTTGTCAATCTTTATGAGCACTATGCTGAAGAATGTGGAAAGCTATACGCTCTTAGCGCCTATCATTAAATTCCTTGTTCGCCTCAGTCCTTATGTACTGACGTGGTTCATGTTTACCGCTCTCTACATCTTCATGCCCAACACAAAAGTGAAGTTTAAGCATGCACTGATAGCGGGAATATTGGCTGGTTCGGCTTACCAATTCTTCCAATTCATCTACATCAACGGACAGTTGTCGGTGGCTCGTTACAATGCTATTTATGGTAGTTTTGCCGCCTTGCCCTTATTCTTGTTATGGGTACACATTTCGTGGACAATCTGCTTGTTTGGTGCCGAGTTCACCTATGCAAGTCAAAACCTACGCAACTTTAGTTTCGATAAAGATACGCGCAACATCAGCCGTCGCTATCACGACTTTGTGGCTATCCTCATTTTATCACACATAGCCAAGCGCTTTGCCAACAACGAAGAACCCTACACCGCCCAAGAATTATCTGAAGAGAGTCAAATACCTATCAGCTTGACCAATAAGATTTTATTCGAGTTGGAAAATGTAAAGTTAATTCACGAAGTAAGTAGCGACGAGAAGAGCGAAGATATTGGTTTTCAACCCTCTATCGACATAAACAAATTGAACGTAGCTTTGCTATTAGACCGCTTAGATACGTATGGCTCGGAAGATTTCAAGATTGACACCACCAACGTTTATAGCGAACAATGGAACACGCTTCTCCAAGCGCGTAAAGATTATTACAACAACTCTAGCAATGTGCTATTGAAGGATTTGTAAATCCCTACTTATACCCATTATACGACACAACTTTCTCGATAGGTTTGCGCATTTTTTTGCGCTTTGCCTTGGCCGGATAGCCAATCGTGATATCGAGCAACAAGCGTTTATTGGCGGGTATACCAAGTAGTTGTTTAATCTCCTTTTCGTCGAACCAACCCAAGATGCACGAGCCCAATCCCTCGGCCTCAGCCGCTAATGTAATGTGAGCCGAAGCAATGCCAATATCAATCAACGGGAAGTATTTGTCCTTTATTTTCGTACCTAAGTAAGAGGTAATATTCATCGATTCCTCCACTATCAAGATATGCACGGGTGCATTCTTGGCAAATTTGTTCATGCCCAATCCTGCGGTAGCTTTACCCACCTTTACGGATAGTTCGGGGTCGGTCACAACAACGAACTTCCATGGTTGGGCGTTACAAGCCGATGGCGACAAGCGGGCCGCTTCCAAAATGCGTTCCAACTTCTCGGCCTCTACGGGGCGCGTCATATCGTATGCACGGTCGCTTTGACGAGCCGCCACCAACTTTAAGAAATCGTTCATCATTGATATTGACTAATGCGACTGATATACTTACCGATAATATCGAACTCTATATTTACTACCGAACCTACTTGGAAGTTATGGAAGTTGGTGTGTTCGAAAGTATAAGGTATAATAGCTACTTGGAAGGTATCGTCGGTTGGGTTGCAAACAGTTAGACTTACACCATTCACGGTTACCGAACCTTTATCCACGGTGATGTATCCACGTTTCGCCATCTCCTTGTCGAAGGCATATTGGAAGGTAAAGTAGTAGCTACCATCAGCATCTTCCACGGAAATGCATGTAGCAGTCTGATCCACGTGTCCTTGCACAATGTGTCCATCAAGTCGTCCGTTCATCATCATGCTTCGTTCTACGTTTACTTCATCACCCACCTTCAGCAAACCGAGGTTCGAGCGTTCCAATGTTTCCTTCATGGCGGTCACGGTATAAGTGCCGTTTTCTATCTTTACCACGGTTAGGCACACACCATTGTGGGCCACGCTTTGGTCTATCTTCAGTTCTTCGACAAACGAGCACTTCAGTGTGAAGTGTACATTCTCTTGTTCTTTCTCCAACGCCACTAATGTGGCACATTCTTCTACTATTCCAGAAAACATAGTCTATTATTTTTTATTTTGGTGCGAAGATAATGAAAGCCTATCGAAACGCCAAATCTATAGGCTCGAACTTAACAAAAAATAAAAAAGGGTGCTTTTCACAAAGCGCCCTTTTCGGTCTTCAATAGGTATTAGTTTTTAAGGTAAAAAGATTGTTTTCAGGATAACGAGCGCAAATATAGAGCCTTTTTAAGATACCAACCAAATAAAAAAACATGTCATATAACATATTTTTAGAATCATTATATAATATCTACCAAATTAAGTTAATCTTTGCCCGAAACTACATTAAGGATACTTACATACCTATGTAAATACATTTACATACCAATGTAAGCACATTTACAGGATGGTGTAAGCACATCCTTTATAGGCAGAAAATAGTACAATATCGTGTATGCACATTATTATATGTGGGATTGTTTTTTTCTTTAGAAAAAATAGTATTATTTTTGCGCATTGAAATTTTAATAGCTGATTCTATATGACAGAACTGAAAACCGAAGAGACAAACGAAAAGAAGAGTTTGAACTTCATTGAACAAATAGTAGAGAATGACCTTAAAGAAGGTAAGAATGGAAGTCGCGTACAAACACGTTTCCCGCCTGAACCTAACGGATATTTGCACATCGGACACGCTAAAGCCATCTGCATGGACTTTGGCATGGCGGCCAAGCATGGCGGTGTGTGTAACTTGCGTTTCGACGACACCAACCCCACAAAAGAAGATGTAGAGTATGTAGAGGCCATCAAGGAAGATATCCAATGGTTGGGCTATCAATGGGGTAACGAATATTATGCTTCGGACTATTTCCAACAACTATGGGACTTTGCCATCGATTTGATTAAAGAGGGCAAGGCATATATAGACGAACAAACAAGCGAACAAATTGCGGCTCAAAAGGGTACTCCTACCCAACCAGGTACAGAAAGCCCTTATCGCAATCGCCCCATCGAAGAGAGCTTGGAGTTGTTCCAAAAGATGAATACAGGCGAGATTGAAGAAGGCGCTATGGTGCTTCGTGCCAAGATTGACATGGCCAACCCCAACATGCACTTCCGCGACCCTATCATCTATCGAGTAGTTAAGCATCCACACCACCGCACCGGAACTACTTGGAAGGCCTATCCGATGTATGACTTTGCACACGGACAAAGCGACTACTTCGAAGGTGTAACCCACTCGCTCTGTACACTAGAGTTTGTAGTACACCGTCCACTATACGACCTCTTCATCGATTGGTTGAAGAAGGGCGAAGACCTTAACGATAACCGCCCACGCCAATACGAGTTCAACAAACTGAACTTGAGCTACACCTTGATGAGCAAGCGCAACTTGCTGACATTGGTAAAGGAAGGATTGGTAAACGGATGGGACGACCCTCGCATGCCGACTATCTGCGGTTTCCGTCGTCGTGGTTATTCTCCAGAATCTATTCATAAGTTCATCGATAAGATTGGCTACACCACCTACGATGCGCTGAACGAGTTTGCTTTATTGGAAAGCGCCTTGCGCGAAGACTTGAACGAACGCGCCACTCGCGTATCGGCCGTATTGAACCCTGTGAAGCTTATCATCACCAACTACCCCGAAGGACAAGTTGAAGCATTGGAAGCAATCAACAACCCCGAACGTCCCGAAGAAGGAAGTCACACCATCGAGTTCAGCCGCGAATTGTGGATGGAACGCGACGACTTCATGGAAGATGCACCAAAGAAATTCTTCCGCATGACCCCCGGTGGCGAAGTACGCTTAAAGGGCGCATACATCGTGAAGTGTACCGGATGCAAGAAGGACGAAGATGGCAACATTGTAGAGGTGTATTGCGAATACGACCCCGAAAGCAAGAGCGGTATGCCAGGTGCTAACCGCAAGGTAAAAGGCACACTACACTGGGTGAGCTGCGCACATTGCCTCGAAGCCGAAGTACGCTTGTACGACCGCTTGTGGAAGGTAGAAAACCCACGCGACGAATTGGCCGCTATCCGCGAAGAAAAGCAATGCGATGCACTGACCGCCATGAAGGAAATTATCAACCCCGATTCATTGAAGATACTACCTTGCTGCTACATCGAGAAATATGCTGCCGAAATGAAGCCATTGAGCTACTTGCAGTTCCAACGCATCGGTTACTTCAACGTAGACAAAGACTCTACGCCTGAAAAGATGGTATTCAACCGCACAGTAGGTTTGAAAGATACTTGGGGAAAGATGAATAAATAAACAAGAATGGCAAAAAAGAACTTCTTAATAGGACGTGAACGGGAGCTTCAAGAGCTGGCCGAGCGATATGAAGAGGCAAAGAAGGGGGGTAATACCCCTTACTTTGACCCCTATGAATATGCCGACTTGACCGATTGGTATGTGATGCGCCAAAACATTTCACAAGCCGAAAAAGCACTTGAAGATGGCCTAAGCATGCACCCCGACAACGAAGCATTGCTGATAGAGAAATGCCATTTGCTACTCGACTATCAGCGACACGAAGAGGCGTACGAGCTATCCAACAGAATGATGTTGAATGGCTCCGATCCAGCCATTATCCTAAAAGGAAGTATCTTGTTGCAACAAGGCGATACGAAGGAAGCCAAAAAGGTATTCGCCACCATCCAAGAGGCCGACGATATGTACAACATCATCGACATCTGCTATGCCTACTTGGATAATAACATGGTGAAAGAGGCCACCAAATGGCTAAACTATGGCAAAGATACATTCGCCAACGAAGAACCATTCGTAGCACTGAAGGCCGACTATTACTACCACACGGAAAAGTATAAAAAAGCCATTGATTGCTACAACCAACTAATAGACATCAACCCCTACTCGCCCATCTATTGGACAGGAATGGCGCGTTGCTATATGGCTTTAGATGCGTATGACAAAGCTATCGATGCGTGCGACTACGCCTTGGTGAGCGACGAAAACTACCACGAGCCACAGCTTATCAAAGCACAAGCATTTGGTGCATTGGGCAACAACGAAGAGGCCTACAAATGTTATAAAAAAGCGTTCGAAATGGGAGGCATGTCCCTTGAAGCTTGGGACGACATTAGCGCCATCTACCTAATGGACCATGGTAATTACCAAGAGGCTTTCGAGGTGTTTGAACGCATAGAAAACACACCCGACAAGCAAACAAACGACGTGGTCGATGCATATAGAGCCTTCAATATGGGTATGTGCAAACTTGAGTTGCAAGCATTCGAAGAGGCACACCAATACTTCATTGAGGCTATAAAGCTGAACCCCGAACTGATTGATGCCTACCTACGCGATGGCTTAGTTTTGGCGCTGCTCGAACGCAACGACGAAACACTTTTGGCATGGGAAATGGCCGTTAAGATTTCACCCACACCACAAACATTGTTCGACCTGGGACGCATCAGTATGCAAGTGGGTTACTTATCTATGTCGCTAAAGAGTTTTCAAATGGCGGAGCAGTTGGAAGAGGATTTCCCACTTGTTCGTGAATGCATTGCCAATATTTACTTATTAATGGAAAAGCGCTCCGAGTTCGAGGAATACAACAAGAAAGCTACCTATGCTATACCCGAGGAGATTATTCCACAACTCTATAACAAGTTGGATAAAGCCGACAACTTTACCAAAATAACCATTATCCAACAATACTTCGAGCAATATGTGCTGATACCAAACAGCGTTGCAAATCGTTGATTAAACTAACAAAAAAACATTCTAATGGAATCTGTTGCTTTTATACAATGGTGTCTCGACCACCTGAATTATTGGACAATTACCTTGTTAATGACCATAGAGAGTTCGTTCATTCCCTTCCCTTCGGAAGTGGTAGTGCCCCCTGCAGCCTACAAAGCAGCCGTGGGCGATAGCATGAACATTTATTTGGTGGTATTGTTTGCCACCATTGGTGCCGACCTTGGTGCAATTATCAATTACTGTTTGGCCAAGTGGTTGGGTCGCCCCATCGTGTATAAATTTGCCAATAGCCGTTTTGGCCACATGTGCCTTATCGACGAGGCCAAGGTGCAACATGCCGAGGAATACTTCGACAAGCATGGCGCACTCTCAACCTTCATTGGCCGATTGATTCCTGCTGTTCGCCAACTCATCTCCATCCCAGCTGGTTTGGCTAAAATGAAGCTTGGCACATTCTTGCTTTATACCACTTTGGGAGCAGGCATTTGGAATTCTATCTTAGCAGCTATAGGCTACTACCTATCTACCGTTCCCGGCATCGAAACCGAGGAGCAACTTTTAGCAAAAGTAACCGAATATAGCCATGAATTGGGTTACATCTTCATTGGAATAGGTGCTTTTGTTGTGGGATACCTTATTTATAAAGGAGCAAAAAAGAAATAAGCCATCTGCTATTTCGATGCATGATATTTCAAGAACTGAGTACGCTGAAATGTATTCAGTTCTTTTTGTTTTTTAGCATTGAGCATACCTTTGAATTGAGCAATGCTATGCATCCCTTTACGCTCCATCCATTGCTCTAAATCGCGGAGATACTCGCTTATAATATAAGGTGTATGCAAGTAGATGGTGCTACACAACTGAACCGCCGAAGCTCCTGCCAATAAGGATTTGATGAGCGATTGCGAGGAATGTACCCCACCCGACAAAGCGTAACTTATGCCAGGCACGGCATCTGAAGCAATGGCCACCCAACGTAACGATTCGGGAAAGTCGGCCTCGGTTGTAAAGATATTGCAAGCCGAATAGGTTAATTTATCAATTTGTATATCTGGCTGATAAAAGCGATTAAACAACACCACGCCAGCCGCTCCGTTAGCATACAATTGCTCTATTAAAGCTATTGGGTTGGTGAGGTTACGTCCCAATTTCATGATGATAGGAATGTGTACTTTCTGTTTCAGACAACGCAGAATGTCAATGTGTTGTTGTTCAAAACTACCATAAGTATAATGAGTGGCTGTTTGTAGGGAGAGTACATTTACCTCGATAGCATCGGCACCGACCTCTTCAATGCGTTGCGCAAAATCTACCCAACTCTCATTGTGATAACAGTTGATACTGGCAATGATGGGAATACGGCATAATTGTTTGCTTTTCGAAACAAGATTCAGATACTCTTCCAACCTATTGGCTCGGATATACTCTACCAAGTAATCACTACCTTCCGGATACATCACCGGGTCGCCTTGCCAATAGGCATCTTGCATAATTTGCTCTTCGAAGAGCGATTTTAGCACTATGGCACCGGCACCGGCTTCATATAGTTTTAAGTTTTTCACTGGAGAGCTTGTCAGTCCCGAACTGCCTATAATGATGGGATTTCGCAAAGTTAATCCCGCAAAGTTTGTTTCTAAGTTTTGCATAAATTTGGTAAATTGGTTAGTAAACTCTCTCACCAAAGATTTTACTACCTACTCTTACCAATGTACTACCTTCTTGAATGGCTTCGGCATAATCGTCCGACATGCCCATTGAAAGTTCACAAAACGTTTCGCTATCGGCAAAAAAAGCAGCCTTCAAATCTTTGAAGAGACCGCTTAATAAACGAAATTCGGAACGTATTTGTTCAATATCGTCTGTATTGGTGGCCATGCCCATCAAGCCACATAGTTGAATATTATTTAGTTCTTTCCACTCGCCTTGTGCCAACATCTCCTTGCACTCGCTGGGCGAGAAGCCAAATTTTGTATCCTCCTGTGCAATGTGTATTTGCAACAAGCATTTCACACATCGCCCTGCTTTAGCGGCTTGCTTGTCTATCTCCTTTAGTAGTTTCAAGCTATCCACACCATGAATCAAGCTGACGAAGGCGGCCATGTACTTTATTTTGTTTGTTTGCAAATGGCCTATGAAGTGCCACTCTATATCCTTGGGCAAGGCTTCGTACTTGGCCACCATCTCTTGCACTTTGCTTTCGCCAAACACGCGTTGTCCGGCTTCGTAAGCCTCGGCTATGGCCTCGTCGGGGTGATACTTCGACACTGCCACAAGCCTTACCCCTTGGGGCAATTCGGCTTGCAACAGTTGTATGTTTTTGGTTATGCTCATTCCGCTACTTCTGGTTTTGCGTCGGGCATT
>JAFYML010000316.1 GCA_017556595.1 Bacteroides sp. | reverse complement strand
GTTGCTTCCGAAATCACGCGTGATTTCCTCCGTAGATGCGGCAGTTGCTGCCGTAATCGCGGCACTTACGGCAATAATCGCCGAGGTTACGGCGATAACTACGCGTGATTCCGGCAATAATCACGCGTGATTTCAGCAGCAAGTTTTTTGCCTACTTTATTTTAGCCCATTTTTGCAAAAGTGCGCGTTAGCAATTTCGCCAAAATGCGAACAATTTGCTTTATTTACAGCTCTATTGCTGCCATATTGCTTTCGTGTAGAGGCGTCATAGTATGGCGTCTCATTACATGCGGTTTACGGAGACGCCCCAATGTGACGTCTCTACTATGCGAAAAGTAAGCAATCTATACAACTCTACATTTCGTGTTTGTGAATCCATAATCGCGTCCTTTTTTATAATGATTATGTTAAAATTTTAGGAATAGGAGGCGTTTGTAAATAAACTTTCTATATTTGCAAAATCAAACATAAATTATTATTAACCAATTAAAACACGCGTTATTATGAAGAAGATTTTTGTATTAGTATTTCTGTGTTTGACACTCGCAAACATGAAAAGTTTTGCCCAAGTTGAATTTGGCGTAAAGGGTGGAGTCGGTATTACAAGCATGTCTTTTGATGACAAGAATTGTGGTAATGAACATGCAGATTGGAGTTACTTTGTAGGTCCTATTGTAAAGTTTGCATTGCCGATAAAGTGTTTAGAGCTTGAGTTGGGTGCTTTATACGACTATAAAAGTTCAAACGTACATGCTTATAATGCCGCTGGTGACGGAATGCGTTTTTATGATATTGAGCAGAAACAACTTCTTATACCTGCCAATTTGCGTCTTGGCTTCAGCTTGTTTAAGGATAATTTAGGATTCTATCTCTTTGCAGGGCCTCAATTGGGAATTGTTATCGAAGGGAAGGATACAAAAACGGAAGATAAGACTTGGTCGCATAGTAACTTCAATCTTGGTGCAAACTTTGGTGTTGGTACAACAATATTGAAACATTTAGATTTGGCTCTTACAATTAGTGGTGATCTTACCAAAACCGGTGAAGTGAAGAGTAATACCGATAACATAGCGGGTAAATTCGGAGCGGTACAATTAAGTCTTGGTATTTATTTCTAAAAGCGGTGTTAATCTATTAGAGGATTATATAAACATGGGGCGCACAAACAATCGTTGTACGCCCCATGTTTTTATTATTTAGTTGCCTCTTTTGCTTTATAGGCCAACGCATACATGCGCATTTGCTTTACCATAGATAGCAGGCCGTTGCTACGGGTGGGCGAGAGGTGTTCGCGAAGCCCGATGCGGTCGATGAAGTAGAGGTCGGCCTCTAATATTTCGTCGGGTGTATGGCCGGAAACCACTTTGATGAGTAGGGCAATGATGCCTTTTACGATGAGGGCATCGCTCTCGGCACGGAATAGTAGCTTGCCATCGGCTTCGTCGCATTGCAACCACACACGGCTTTGGCAACCCTCTATCAGGTTTTGCTCGGTTTTGTAGGCTTCGTCGAGCGGTTCTTGTTCGTTGCCTAAATCAATTAATAACTGGTAGCGATCCATCCAATCGTCGAAGTCGCTGAATTCGGCAATTACTTCGTCTTGTATTTCGTTGATGCTCATGTTTGTTAGTGATTAGTGGTTAGTGATTAGTGATAATCCTCTAACTCCTTAATTATTATTTTTCGTTATAGATTACATTCAATATGGTTTGGCCTACGGCTTGCAAGGTGGCTTTATCGATGATGCTCATGTTATCGTCCACTGTATGCCAAAAGTCGCCAAAGCCGGTGTCGCTCTTGGGGTCGTAGTTGATGATGTCCACACATGGGATGCGAGCATACTCGTTCACGTAGATGTGGTCGTCGGTTACCTCCATACCTTCGGTCTTGGGGAAGAAAGAACCAAATCCTAATTGGTGGGCAGTGTCCCAAATCTTCTTCACTTGCTTGCCGGCTGTGCGCTTGGAGTAGGGTTCTTGGTAGAAGGT
>JAFYML010000315.1 GCA_017556595.1 Bacteroides sp. | reverse complement strand
CTCGACGAAGCCGGCTCGCGCGTACACCTTATTAATATAAGTGTGCCGAAGGAGATTGAAGAGCAAGAAAAGCTCATCGACGAAGCGGTGATGCAAAAAGAACTTGCGGTGAAATCGCAAAATTATGAACTTGCCGCCAACCATCGCGATCGCGCCAACGAGCTGACCAAGCAATTGGACGAAATGAAAAAAGTATGGGAAAGCCAACATAACGAGCATCGTCAAACCGTTGATGAAGAGGAAATTGCACGAGTTGTATCCATGATGTCGGGCATTCCTGTTCAACGCATGGCGCAAACCGAAAGCGCGCGTTTGATGAACATGAAAGGCGAATTGCAAAATCAAGTCATCGCCCAAGATGCCGCTATCGAAACATTGGCAAAAGCTATTTTGCGAAGCCGCGTAGGATTGAAAGATCCGAATCGCCCCATCGGTACATTCCTATTCTTAGGACCCACTGGCGTTGGTAAAACGCACTTAGTAAAGCAATTAGCTAAATATATGTTTGGCTCGTCGGATGCATTGATTCGTGTTGACATGAGCGAATACATGGAGAAATTTGCCGTATCGCGTTTGGTAGGAGCACCTCCGGGATATGTAGGTTATGACGAAGGTGGCCAACTGACTGAAAAAGTGCGTCGTAAACCCTACTCTATCGTTTTGCTCGACGAAGTGGAAAAGGCGCATGCCGATGTCTTCAACCTATTGCTTCAAGTAATGGATGAAGGACGATTGACCGATAGCTTTGGCCGCACCGTAGATTTCAAGAATACGATAATCATCATGACCTCGAACGTAGGTACTCGCCAACTGAAGGAATTTGGCCGTGGTGTAGGTTTTAGCGCCCAACAACGTGCCGACGATAAAGAATATGCTAATTCGCTTATTCAGAAAGCATTGCACAAAGCATTCTCGCCCGAGTTCTTGAATCGTATCGACGAAATCATTACGTTTGAACAATTAAGTCTCGACGCCATTATTAAGATAGTAGATATTGAATTGAAAGGCCTCTATTCGCGCATTCAAAACTTAGGATATACCCTAACTTTGAGCGATGAAGCTAAACGATTCATTGCCGAAAAAGGATATGATGTACAATATGGCGCACGCCCGTTGAAACGTGCCATACAAACCTATTTGGAGGATGGATTGTCCGAAATGATTGTATCTACTCAACTCGAAGCTGGCGATGAAATTCAAGTATCGTTGAACGAAGCTGGCGACGGCATAACATTTTCCAAGAAGGGAAAATAAATTTAGTGTTAAGGGAAAATATAAAATAGAAGTTTAACCAACTAAAATAGAAATCAATATGCAAAAAGGAAACATTGGGGTAACTACCGAGAACATCTTCCCCGTAATCAAAAAATTCTTGTATAGCGATCACGAAATATTTCTTCGCGAATTGGTATCGAATGCCGTAGATGCTACTCAAAAGCTAAAAACACTCTCCTCTATTGGCGAGTTCAAAGGCGAATTGGGCGACCTCACCGTGCGTGTATCTTTGGATAAAGAAACCATCACCGTATCGGATAGCGGTATCGGTATGACTACCGATGAAATCGATAAATACATCAACCAAATTGCGTTTTCAGGCGCTAACGACTTCCTTGAAAAGTATAAAAACGATGCCAACGCCATTATCGGACACTTTGGTTTAGGTTTTTACTCGGCTTTCATGGTAGCTAAGAAAGTGGAAATCATTACTAAATCGTGGAAAGACGATGCCAAAGCCGTGAAATGGACATGCGACGGAAGTCCTGAGTTTACCCTTGAAGAGGTGGACAAACAAGAGCGAGGCACTGATATCGTCCTCTACATCGACGACGATTGCAAAGAATTCTTGGAAGAAAACCGCTTGTCGGCACTTTTGAAGAAGTATTGTAGCTTTTTGCCTATCCCTATCGCCTTCGGAAAGAAGAAAGAATGGAAAGACGGCAAGCAAGTGGAAACCAACGAAGATAACATCATCAACGATACCAATCCTTTGTGGACACGCAAGCCAAGCGAATTGAAGGATGAAGACTACAAAGAGTTTTATCGCAAACTCTATCCAATGTCGGATGAGCCACTCTTCTGGATTCATTTGAACGTAGATTATCCTTTCCACTTGACCGGTATTTTATACTTCCCAAAAGTGAAAAGCAATATTGAACTTAACAAAAATAATATTCAACTCTATTGCAACCAAGTATATGTAACCGACTCGGTAGAAGGTATTGTACCCGACTTCTTGACACTTCTACATGGTGTGCTCGACTCGCCAGACATTCCATTGAACGTATCGCGTTCATACTTGCAAAGCGATTCGAACGTAAAGAAAATCTCTACATACATCACCAAGAAGGTATCCGACCGCTTGCAATCCATCTTCAAAAACGACCGTAAACAATACGAAGAAAAGTGGAACGACTTGAAAATCTTCATCAACTACGGTATGCTTACACAAGAGGATTTCTACGATCGTGCAAAAGATTTCGCCCTATTCACCGACACCGATGGCAAGTGCTACACCTTCGATGAATACAAAACATTGATTAAAGATAACCAAACCGACAAAGACGGAAGTTTGATTTATCTCTATGCCAACCACAAAGACGAGCAATATAGCTACATTGAAAATGCTACAAACAAGGGATACAACGTACTCTTGATGGATGGACAATTGGATGTAGCTATGATAAGCATGCTCGAACAAAAATTCGAAAAGGTACGCTTCACTCGTGTAGATGGCGATACAATAGACAACTTGATTGTAAAAGAAGAGAAGAAGAACGACTCTTTAGCCGCCGACAAGCAAGAAGCTTTGTCTGCTGTATTTAAGAGCCAACTTCCAAAGATGGAGAAAGCCGAATTTATGGTTGCTACACAAAGCCTTGGCGAAAATGCATCGCCTATCATGATTACTCAAAGCGAGTATATGAGACGTATGAAGGAAATGGCAACTATCCAAGCCGGAATGAGCTTCTATGGCGAGATGCCCGATATGTTCAACCTGGTATTGAATAGCGATCACGCATTGATTAAAGAGGTATTGAGCAATGAAGAAGCAGCTTGTGCAAGCGAAGTAGCTGCTATTCAAAGCGAAATTAAAGCTACCGAAGAACAACGCGACAAGCTTTCGAAAGAACAAGAAGGTAAGAAAGACGAAGAAATCTCTGTAGCCGAAAAAGATGAATTGGAAGCAAAGAACAAGCAAGTAGAAGCGTTGAAATCGAAGAAAAACGACGTTTACACTCGCTTTGCAAACGATAACAAGGTTGTAAAACAACTCATCGATTTGGCTTTGTTGCAAAATGGCATGCTGAAAGGTGAAGCGCTGAACAACTTCGTTAAACGTAGCATAGAAATGATAAAATAAAACCATTTCAAAATATAGAGTTAAAGAGCGTTGAAACAAGCCATTTCAACGCTCTTTTTCGTCTATTTATCGTTTTTTAATAACGAAAACAATCTGCGTAAAAAACAAATAACTATCTTTGAACATTCATTTCAAAACATCAACATACTGGAAACTTACTAAACAATGAAAAGGGTTTGCCTACTAGTCTCGCTACTATTCTTCCTCTTTTCGAGCATCCAAGCTCAAAAAGTGGGCCTTGTATTGAGTGGTGGCGGCGCTAAAGGCATGACACACATCGGTATTATTCGTGCCTTGGAAGAGAATGGCATACCTATCGATTACATCACCGGCACATCTATGGGAGCCATTGTAGGTTCAATGTATGCCATGGGATATACCCCCGATGAAATGATGGAATTAATCTCCTCGCCCGACTTCAAACGATGGTATTCGGGCGAAATAGAAACGCAATATGAGTATTATTTCAAGAAGAACCGCCCATCACCGGCTTTCTTCAATTTTCATTTCTCGCTAGGCGACTCGTTGGAAAACAAGAAAACGCAAATCTCTTTGCCTACGAACATCATTAGTCCCATTCAAATGAATTTAGTTTTCCTACAACTATTTTCACAAGCCACCGCTTCGTGCAACGAAGATTTCGACAACCTTTTCGTACCTTTTCGTTGTGTAGCATCCGACATTTACAACAAAAAAGAGTTGGTACTAAGCAAAGGTAGCTTGGGCGATGCCGTTCGTGCTTCAATGAGTTTTCCATTTGTGTTCAAACCAATCGAAATAGATGGTACATTGGCTTATGACGGTGGCATTTACAATAATTTCCCCACCGATGTAATGCAAAACGATTTCAACCCCGACATTATAATAGGTAGCGTTGTCTCTACCAATCCCAACAAACCCACCGAAGGCGATTTGATGAGCCAAATAGAAAACATGGTGATGCAAAAGACAAACTACGAAATGCCCGATTCGGTGGGAATCTTGATGACTTTCAAATATGACAATGTTAGCCTACTCGATTTCAACCGCTTGGAAGAGCTACACGATATCGGCTACGAACGCACTATGAGTTTGATGGATTCTATCAAAGGACGCATACAACGACACGTTTCTGCCGATAGTTTGAAACTTCGTCGCAAACAATACAAAGAAAAGTATCCTCCATTGTTGTTTCGCGACATTTACATAACCGGTGCCAACGAAGAGCAACAAATATATATTCGCAAGGAATTTCACGATGAAAACAGCAAAATATTCACGTTGAACGACCTCAAACGCGCTTATTTCCGCTTGCTTGCCGACGATATGATTTCCGAAATTATCCCCCATGCCGTATATAATAAGGAAGAAGAACTTTTCGACCTTCATTTAAAAGTAAAGATTGAGGATAACTTCTCGGTTAGCCTTGGCGGAAACATCTCTACCACCAGCTCCAATCAGTTATACCTACGATTTGGCTATCAAAGTTTGGACTATTACTCCAAAGAGTTCTCCATCGAAGGCCAACTAGGTAAAGTATATAACAACTTACAACTGATGGGACGTATCGAATTGCCCACTACCATCCCATTCTCATGTCGTTTGATTGGTTCGGTGAGTACGTTCGATTACTATAAGAAAGACAAATTATTCTCCAAAAACGACAACCCAACCTTCAATTCAAAGAAAGAACAATTCATTAAGCTAAACATGGCCCTTCCATTTATGGCCAATCGGAAAGCTGAGTTGAGTTTGGGCATTGGCCGATTGACGGATGATTACTTCCAATCGAACATTATCGACTTCGACAAAGATCGAGCCGACAGAAGTCTTTATAAACTATTTGGAGGTTCTATCGGATATTATGGCAGTACGCTAAATTCACGTCAATATGCTACAGCAGGATATCACGAACAGCTTGTTGCACAAATATATACAGGTAACGAAGAGTTTATAGCAGGAAACAACACCCAACCCACCAATGGCCGAAAAGATAAAAAACATACTTGGTTACAAATATCCTATTCTAAGGATGCATACCATCGTATAAATCGGAAATTCACTTTAGGTTGGAAAGCAGAAGCCCTCTATTCATCGAAGAATTTCTCCGAAAACTATACCGCCACCATGATGCAAGCCGGTAGTTTTTCGCCTACTCCTCATAGCAAAATCGTATATAACGAAGCATTTCGCGCAAACCAATACTTTGCGGCAGGCATCAAGCCCATCTATACCATCAGCGACATGTTTCAACTACGCACAGAGTTTTATGGTTTCTTGCCTATCTATCCCATTGAATGCAACGAACAAAACAAACCCTATTATGGCAAATCCTTTACAGGTTTCGAATACATTGGCGAAGTTTCCTTCGTTTGCAAACTTCCGTTTGGTGCTATATCGGCATACGTAAACCATTATAGCTCGCCCAAACGCGAATGGAATGTAGGAATTTGTTTAGGATGGCAAATATTCAATTATAGATTCATTGAATAATTTAGAAAAAAAGTAGCAAAACCCTTGCCAATTCAAAAAAAGTACGTATCTTTGCAGCCGTTAAACAAAAAGGCTCCGTAGCTCAACTGAATAGAGCATCTGACTACGGATCAGAAGGTTACAGGTTTGAATCCTGTCGGAGTCACAAAAAAGCTGAACATTTGTTCAGCTTTTTTTGTGTTATATTATTAAGCATAATAAGAGCTCAGTAGTTTTTTTTAATATGGGTGTGCAAATAGTTTAGAGATTCTGAAAAGGAAAAACTTTTTATCAACAACACCTCTGAGACAAGCTCTAAGTAATTTGATTTTGGCATTGAAAGATTCAGCTAAAGCATTTGATGAACAGTTGTTATAAAAGTTCAGTATTTCGTCATAGTGTTCTTAAAATGTAGCTGCAACAACATTGAAAGAGTGAAGCCATGCTTCTTCTACATTGTTGTACCATAGTGCCATAGCTAACCATGCTACAACTTTAATTGTGTTCTTTGAAAAAATCATGCGAAGAAAATGACACAACCCATATGCTTCCTAAATATCACGATATTCTTCAAACAGTATTGAGGCTCTTATCTTTTATCGTTTAGTCAAATTATTTGCCGATTTGAATTGCAAGTAACGCGAACGTATCAGCAATTCTTTGCGAGTATCGCCATTGGAATAGCGTAAAGGTATATAAGGTTTACCTGAAAGCTTTGCTTCTTCCATTTCATCATTGCAT
>JAFYML010000314.1 GCA_017556595.1 Bacteroides sp. | reverse complement strand
GAATTGGAAGAATTCAGAGCAATCATCAACGAGAAGTTGGAAATAGCAATGAAGAACTATGAACAACTGAAGTCTATTTTGAACGGTTCGGATAGCAACGATGTGGACGATACATCGCCTACATACAAAGTGCTTGAAGAGGGTGCAAACACCTTGTCGAAGGAAGAAACAACTCGTTTGGCTCAACGCCAACAAAAGTTTATCAATGGTTTGCAAGCTGCGTTGGTGCGCATCGAAAACAAAACGTATGGCATTTGTCGCGAAACAGGTAAGTTGATTCCTGCCGAACGCCTTCGTGCCGTACCTCACGCAACATTGAGTATCGAAGCAAAGAACAACGGAAAGAAATAATGGGCAAGTTCTTCACTAAAGGTAGAATAGCCTTGCTGATTATTTCATCGGTACTTATTATCGACCAAGTGATAAAAGTGGCCGTAAAGACAGGTATGTACTACCATGAGAATATAAATGTGTTCCAATGGTTGTACAACAAGTTGGGGATAGATGCAGTACCCCCAACTTGGTTTTATATCTACTTCACGGAAAATAACGGCATGGCTTTTGGTATGGAGATAATCGATAAAATATTTTTGACTATCTTCCGCATCATAGCCGTATGTGCCATTGGTTGGTTCTTGTATAAGTTTGTGAAGAAAGGCTTGAAGACGGGATTCATTGTGTGCATATCAATGATTCTTGCTGGTGCGTTGGGAAATATCATCGATTGTGTGTTCTATGGTGTGGTGTTCAACGAAAGCACCTATTCGCAAATAGCAACCTTCATGCCCGAAGGGGGTGGGTATGCACCATGGTTATACGGAAGGGTAGTGGATATGTTCTACTTCCCAATCATTGATACCCATTGGCCCGAATGGATGCCTCTTGTAGCCGGTGAACGTTTCATCTTCTTCAGTCCCATCTTCAACTTTGCCGATGCTTCTATTAGTTGCGGTATCATTGCATTGTTGCTATTCTATAGCAAATACTTGAATGATTCGTATCAAGAAATTAGTAAATGAGTAAAAGCGTGCGTAAATATGGCTTTTGTGCTTTGCTAGCCGTTGTAATGGTGGCTTGCAAAGTGGAGCGTCCAAGCTATGTCCTTTCCGATAGAGTGATGGAGGAGGTGCTCTACGACTATCACATAGCCAAGGCTATGGGCGAAGGTTTGGACTATAACGAGCAATACAAGCGCACTCTCTACGTGAATGCGGTATTCAAGAAACACAACATTACCGAAGCACAATTCGACACAACAATGGCATGGTATGCACGCCATCCGGAAGTTGTGAACGAGGTGTACGACATTGTGCGAGAACGATTGATGGCTAGTCGTGAAAACTACAACCATTTGGTGTCGCTTCGCGATGGTAAGCCAAGAAAGAGTAAAGCGGGCGATAGCATAGATGTATGGATTTGGGACAGAGTACACATGCTATCGGGTATGCCGCTCGATAATAAATTGACGTTTACGCTTCCTTCGGACGATAATTTCCAAGCAAGCGATACAATGAAGTGGACGGTTGGCTTTAAGTTCTTGTCGGAGCAACTTGTCGATTCAACAAAACGTCCTATGATGGCTATGCAAGTGGCCTACGCAAAAGATACGATTATCAGCGCATTGTGCAGAATCGATACTAACCAAGTGGCGCAATTGGTGTTGCAAGCCGATACGCTGGGCGATATTAAGGAAATACGCGGATTTATCTATTATCCTACCAACCAACCCAAACAAACATTGTTGATAGATTCGGTTTCGTTGATGCGCTACCATCAAACAAACGATTCTATTCCGACTACAACCGATGATAAAAAGGAGGAGAAAATTGAGTTGGAAGTGCCACAAACTTCTCAACGAAAGATTCAACCCACCGAATTGAAATAGGATAACCCATCGAAAAGCATGAAACGTTTTGCCTCACACTACCTTTACCTGCAAGGATATGGCTATTTAAAGCAGTGTGCCGTGGAGGTAGATAGCGACAAAGTAGTGCGCATATCGCCTTGCATGGCCGAAGTGGAGAATACAGAATGGTTGCCCGGTGTGCTGATGTTACACACCACAAACAATTGGCGCGAGG
>JAFYML010000313.1 GCA_017556595.1 Bacteroides sp. | reverse complement strand
GCGCCACTAATATCTCCCTTGATAGCTTCGTGACTATGTTTGTAGAGGTCGAGCACGCGAGCAAAGTTGCTTGGATCACCCACATCCATCGCATTGGCAATGGTTGCTACCGACGGACGAGGCGAATAAACGCCTGTTTGCAAGTATTGATAGAAGATATCGTTCTTATTGTTTGCTGCAATGAAACGCTTCACCGGCAATCCCATGTACTTACCGAACAATCCGGCTGTGATATTTCCGAAGTTGCCGCTTGGTACACAAATCACCGCATTGTCCGCTTTTCCCGCTTTCTTCAGTTGTGCGTAGGCATAGAAGTAGTAGAATGCTTGCGGCAAGAAACGAGCTACGTTGATAGAGTTTGCGCTGGTCAGTTGCAAGTGTTCGTTCAGCTCTTTGTCCATGAACGCTGCTTTCACCAATGCTTGACAATCGTCGAAGGTACCATCCACCTCGATAGCGGTAATGTTTTGTCCCAGTGTAGTGAATTGCTTCTCTTGAATTTCGCTAACCTTACCCTTTGGATAAAGCACATACACATGAATACCCTCTACGCCTAGGAAGCCGTTGGCTACAGCGCTACCTGTATCGCCCGAAGTAGCTACCAATACATTTACCTCTTTCTTTCCCTCCTTGCGGATGAAGTATCCCAATAAGCGAGCCATGAATCGGCCGCCTACATCCTTGAATGCTAATGTTGGTCCGTGAAACAATTCGAGCGAATAGATTTGTTCGTTCACCTTCACCAATGGTACATCGAAGCTCAATGTGTCGTACACAATCTCTTTCAATACGTCTGCAGGTACATCTTCGCCAAAGAAAGCATCTGCCACTTGGTAGGCTATCTCTTGGAAGCTGAGGTTTTCAATGTTATCGTAAAACTCCTTTGGTAGCGGTTTGATGGTGCGAGGCATGAACAATCCTTTGTCCGACGCCAATCCTTTTACAACAGCCTCTTCGAGAGTTGCTTCGGGTGCTTTGTTGTTAGTACTGTAGTATTTCATTGTTTTTATTCTTGCATAAATAGGTTCATAAATTCGTCTTCTTTCAGTAGTCCGTATGCGCCTTGTTTAGCGGCCTCTTCGTCGAACGTTTGCACTGCGTCGGCTTCGATACCCGGATACCAGATAAAGAAAGGCACCGGTTCGTCCGTGTGTGTGCGGTGTTTGCATGGAGTGGGGTGGTCGGGCAGTACAGCGATAGCTACCGGTTCATCCCATTGCTTCACTGCTTCGTAGATAGGCCCCACTGCGCGTTTATCCAAGTTCTCTATGGTTTGCAACTTCAGCGCAATGTCTCCTTCGTGTCCGGCTTCGTCGCTTGCTTCGATGTGTAGATAGACAAAATCCTCTTTTTTCAGCGCTTCGAGTGCGGCAGCTACTTTGTTTTCGTAGTTGGTGTTGTATAGTCCAGTAGCGCCCTCTACCTCCAGGCGTTGCAATCCTGCATAGTAACCAATGCCTCTAATCAAATCCACGGCCGAGATAACCGACCCCTTCTTCAATTGCGGATAGGTCTCTTTCAGTAGCTTCATTTTCGGTCTATATCCTCCGCCCCAAGGCCATATACTGTTGGCGGCATCTTTTCCTGCAGCTCGTCGTTGCATGTTCAGCGGATGATTCTCCAGCAGCGCTTGCGATTTTAGGATAAGCTCGTTTATCAGCTTGGCTGTATCTTCAGCTTCGGGCACTTGTGCTTTCACCATCAGTGGGCGGAACGGTTGTCCCGGAACATCGTGCGGAGGTGTACAATCAATGCGCTTGTCGCCCCCTTTTATCACCAACAAGTGACGATATTGCACGCCAGTATGAAAGCACACACGTTCGTCGCCAAGATTCGCTTGTAGGTATTTTATCAGTTGGTCGGCATCCTCGGTGGTGATGTGTCCCGACGAGTGATTCTTAATGTTTTCGCCTTCAATGCACACCAAGTTGCAGCGTAGTGCCAACTCGCCTGGTTGCAAATCGATACCGATGCTTGCTGCTTCGAGCGGTCCGCGTCCTTCGTACACGGTAGGCAAGTCGTATCCCAACACCGACATGTTCGCCACCTCGCTTCCCGGATGAAAACCGGGTGCTACGGTAATCAACTTGCCGTTGCGTCCTTGTTTAGCCAATTTGTCCATGTATGGCGTGTGGGCAGTTTGTAGCAATGTCTTTCCGCCAAGCTCCTCCACAGGCCAGTCGGCCATGCCATCACCTAATATAATAATGTGCTTCAATTGATTTATGATTTATAATTTATGATTTATGATTGCGCCCTTGCAAACTCACTAATCACTAGTAGCTAGTCACTAGTATCACACATTCGCAATACTCATAATATCTGCAAACACACCGGCGGCGGTTACGTCGGCACCGGCACCATATCCTTGAATCATCATTGGATATTTGTTGTAGCGCTCGGTGGTCAGTAGGATAATGTTGTTGCTACCCTCCAGGTTATAGAAAGGATGCGATGCGTCCACCTCTTGTAGGCCTACCGAAGCCTTGCCGTTGTCTAGTTTCGCTACGAATCGCCAGTGTTTGTTTTCGCTTTCCAACGTTTGTCGGCGTGCTTCGAAGTCGCTATCCAGTTGCCCGATGGTGTTCCAGAAGTCGTCCAGCGAACCTTGGAAGTAGCTATCGGGCACAAACAAGTTCTTTTCCACATCCTCTTGTTCCAGTTGGTAGCCGGCTTCGCGCGCCAAGATAACGAGCTTGCGGATAACATCCTTGCCGCTCAAGTCGATACGTGGATCGGGTTCCGAGTAGCCCTCTTCCTTCGCCATCTTGATGGTTTCGCTGAATGGAACCTCGGCGCTTATTTTGTTGAAGATAAAGTTCAGCGTACCGCTAAGCACGGCTTCAATTTTCAGAATCTTATCTCCACTATGAATCATGTCGTTGATGGTGTTGATGATGGGCAATCCGGCTCCTACGTTTGTTTCGAAGAGGAATTTCACGCCGCGTTTGCGTGCGGTTTGCTTCAACTCGCGATAGTTTTCGTAGGCCGAGCTTGCTGCAATCTTATTGGCAGCTACCACCGATACGTTGTGCTTCAGCAGCTCTTTGTACAACGCTGCTACATCGGCGCTTGCGGTACAATCCACGAACACGCTGTTGAAGATGTTCATGCTTACCACCTCTTCGAGCAACGATGCCGGTGTACAAGCAATGCCCTCTGCGTCCATCAGCTGCTTGTATTGACTCAGGTTGATACCATCGCGGCAGAAGATAGCTTTGCGGCTATTGGCAATGCCCACCACGTTTATTCTCAACCCGTTTTCGTTCAGCAATTTTTGTCGTTGGCTATGGATTTGCTCTATCAGACTACCGCCAACGGTTCCTATGCCGCACAAGAAGATGTTCAGCACTTGATAGTCAGAGAGGAAAAAAGAATCGTGAATCACGTTCAGCGATTTGCGTAGCGAGCGGCTATCTACAACAAACGAGATGTTTGTTTCCGATGCACCCTGTGCGCAAGCTATCACGTTGATACCGTTGCGTCCCAATGTACCGAACAGTTTGCCGGCAATACCCGGTGTGTGCTTCATGTTCTCGCCCACGATAGCGATGGTAGCCAAGTTCTTTTCGGCAGCCATAGGCGAAATCTCGCCCAGCGCAATCTCCTTGGCAAACTCCTGGTTCAGCACCTCAACGGCCAAGTCGGCGTCGTCGTTACGCACACCGATTGAAGTCGAGTTTTCCGACGATGCTTGCGATACCAAAAACACGCTGATGCCGCTTTCGGCCAGTGCGCGGAAGATGCGTTTGTTCACACCAATTACGCCCACCATACCCAAACCTTGCACCGTAATCAAGCACGTGTCGTTGATGCTCGAGATACCCTTAATAGCTTTGCTTTCGGGGCTATCCACTTGTTGCTTAATGATGGTGCCCGGTGCTTCGGGGCGGAATGTATTCTTTATGCGGATAGGGATATTCTTGTGACAAACGGGGTAGATAGTTGGTGGATACACCACCTTGGCGCCAAAGTTACACAACTCCATGGCCTCCACATAACTGAGTTCCTCGATGGCATAGGCGGTAGAGATTACCTTGGGGTCGGCAGTCATGAAGCCGTCCACATCGGTCCAAATCTCGAGCATGTCTGCCTTAAGGGTGGCTGCTATGATAGCTGCGGTGTAGTCGCTTCCGCCACGTCCGAGATTGGTTATCTCCTCGCTATCCT
>JAFYML010000312.1 GCA_017556595.1 Bacteroides sp. | reverse complement strand
GGCACGCCGTGTCCCTACAGTTGCGGCATTCGCGGACGCAATGTATTGCGTCCCTACTAATAGCTAACACCTTATTTATTTGCGCAAAGATACTATTTTTTCGGACATTTCTTTGTCATTTGGCGAATATAGCCTACTTTTGTGCTAACCAAATATTATTTATATCATGAGAAAGTATCTATTATCATTGTGTATGGCCGTATGCGCCATGACACTTTCGGCTCAACAATCGCACGTTAATATCGATTGGGCACCACAAAAAAACACTGAGAACATTACACCATTCAGTAGCCAAGTTATTTCACCCGAAGTTCACGACGACAACACGGTAACCTTCCGCATACGCGCCCCAAAAGCGCAAGAGGTGTTGCTCACCGGTAACATGTTCGTAGGACCAGATGCCCGCAAGCGCGTACCTTTCGTGAAAGGCGAAGATGGCGTGTGGACACTCACCATTGGCCCATTAGTTCCCGAAATCTATTTCTATTACTTCATTATAGACGGTGTGCAAAACGTTGACCCTAACAATACCTTCACAGGTCATGCCGCTATGCCTGCATTCAGTATCTTGCATGTACACGGCAAGGAGCCAGCCTTCTACGATGCAAAGAACGATGTGCCTCACGGAAGCCTCACTACTCACTACTACTACTCGGAAGTGACTAAGGGTGTGCGCGATATGATTGTTTACACACCAGCCAACTTCGACCCAAAGAAAGAGTATCCTACCCTCTACTTGATGGGTGGATCGGGCGACTTGACCGAAACTTGGGTAATGCACGGCAAAGCAAACTTTATCCTCGACAACCTCATTGCCGAAGGTAAAGCGAAGGAGATGATTGTTGTATTCCCTAACGACCAAATGGTGACACGCAATCACCCCAAGCACACAGAATTAGCTTTCCCATTGATGGAAGAGGAGTATCGCAAATGCATCATCCCTTACATCGAATCGCATTATAACGTTATCAAAGACCGCCACGCACGTGCCATCAGCGGCCTCTCGATGGGTGGACGCTTGTCGCAATACGTTGGTTTCCGTTGCCTCGACCTCTTTGCTAACTTTGGTTTGTTGAGCTCGGCTATCGACATCAAGGAGACACCGGCTTTGTACGACAAGGACATCAACGACAAGATTGATTACCTCTTTGTGGGTGCCGGCACACACGAAACAGGCTTCATGGCTCGCCACGAAAAGTTGCACAAAGAGTTGGACGAAATGGGCATCAAGCATCACTATTATGTAGGTAGCAACGGTGCGCACGACCTCGTAGCATGGAAGCACTTGTTGTATTATGCTTTCCTCCCCAACTTGTGGAAGAACTTGAAGTAAAACTTAAAACAATAGAAAAAACGACAATCTTTTCGGGTTGTCGTTTTTTTGTGTCCCTATCATGACCTATTTTTTAGATAAGATATTTATCTTTGCAACATGGAAAAGGGAAAAAGCATACAGATAAAAGGAGCACGCGTCAATAACTTGAAGAATATCAACGTGGAGATACCACGCAACAAGTTTATTGTCATCACCGGAGTATCCGGCTCGGGAAAATCATCGCTTGCCTTCGACACACTCTATGCCGAGGGGCAACGACGCTATGTAGAGAGCTTAAGCAGCTATGCACGCCAATTCTTGGGACGCATGAGCAAACCCGAGTGCGACTTTATTAAAGGCATACCACCCGCTATCGCCATCGAACAAAAGGTGTCGAGCCGAAACCCTCGCTCGACCGTAGGTACTTCGACGGAGATTTACGAATACTTGCGACTATTGTATGCACGCATAGGACGCACGTTTAGCCCCGTGAGCGGACAAGAGGTGAAGAAACACTCGGTAGAGGATATCGTGAATTGTATGCTACAACATCCCGACGGCACACGCTTTACGGTGCTTGCACCCATACTTCTGCGCGAAGAGCGCACGCAAGAGGAGCAACTTGCCATCTGCATGAAGCAGGGATTCAACCGCTTGGAGGTGAACGGCAATATGGTGCGCATCGATGAATACAAGGCTAAACAGGGCGATGTAGTGTTCTTACTTATCGACCGCATGAGCAGTTCGCACGAACAAGATGTTATCAGTCGATTGACCGACTCGGCCGAGACGGCTATGTACGAAGGCGACGGAGCTTGCTTGCTACGCTTCTACCAACCGGATGGAAGCACCAGCCTCTATCGTTTCAGCACCAAGTTCGAAGCCGACGGCATCCACTTTGAAGAGCCTTCCGACCAGATGTTTTCTTTCAACTCGCCCATCGGTGCATGTCCCGAATGCGAAGGGTTTGGACGCGTAGTGGGCATCGACGAGCATTTGGTGATACCCGACCGCTCGCTTTCGGTGTACGACGGTGCCGTGGTGTGTTGGCGAGGCGAAAAGATGGGCGAATGGAAACAGATGGTGATACGTGGTGCCGAACGAGCTGGTTTCCCTATCTTTACTCCCTACTATGAATTGAGCGACGAACATCGACGCATGTTGTGGGAAGGGTGTCGCTATTTCGAAGGTATCAATGCCTTCTTCCGTATGCTACAAGAGAATCAGTACAAGATACAATATCGGGTGATGTTGGCACGCTATCGAGGCAAAACGCTTTGTCCGAAATGTCACGGCACACGCCTAAAACCCGAAGCCAATTATGTGAAGGTGGGCGGACGAAGCATTAGCGAATTGGTGGATTTACCCATCAACGAACTGAAGCGCTTCTTCGACAAGCTGAAGCTGACCAATCACGAAGAGCAAGTGGCGAAACGTATTCTTACCGAAATAAATAGCCGCATCCGCTTCTTGATGGATGTAGGCCTCAGCTACCTCACACTGAACCGCTTGAGCAACTCGTTGAGTGGTGGTGAAAGTCAACGCATCAACTTGGCCACTTCGTTGGGTAGTAGCTTGGTGGGTAGCCTCTACATCTTGGACGAGCCAAGCATTGGTTTGCATAGCCGCGACACGGATAGGCTTATTCATGTGCTACGCCAATTGCAAGCGCTAGGTAATACGGTAGTGGTGGTGGAACACGACGAAGAGATAATTCGTGCTGCCGACTACATCATCGACATAGGTCCTAAAGCTGGTCGCTTGGGAGGCGAAGTGGTGTATCAAGGCGACATGAACGACTTGCAACCGGGTAGCAATAGCTATACCGTGCGCTACTTGCTAGGCGAAGAGACAATACCTACCCCCGCACACCGCAGACGATGGAACAACTACATAGAGCTGAAAGGTGCTCGCGAAAACAACCTAAAGGGTATCGACGTGCGCTTTCCACTCAACGTAATGACGGTGGTAACCGGTGTAAGCGGAAGCGGAAAGAGTACCTTGGTGCGCAACATCTTCTACCGAGCATTGAAGCGCGAATTGGACGAATGTACCGAACGCCCAGGCGAATTTTCATCCATCGGTGGCGACATCAAGATGTTACGAGGAGTAGAGTTCGTAGATCAAAACCCCATCGGAAAATCGTCGCG
>JAFYML010000311.1 GCA_017556595.1 Bacteroides sp. | reverse complement strand
CTTCGCCATATACGATACCTTCACCGCTACATTCTTTACATTTTTCTTTGATGATTTTTCCTTCACCACCACAAGTAGAACATGTAACGCGCGTTTGCATTGTTCCAAGGATGGTTTGTTGATTGCGGATAACTGAACCTGTTCCTTTACATGTAGGACATGTTTCTGTTCCGCTATTTCCTTCGGCACCAGTACCATGGCAATGGGCGCATTGAACGTATTTCTTTAGCTTGAATTTCTTTTCAACGCCGGTTGATATTTCTTTTAGGTTCAATTTTACTTTTACGCGCAAGTCTGAACCGCGGAAACGTCGTTGTTGATTTGAACTATAATCACCTCCTCCAAATCCACCAAATCCTCCACGGCCACCGAAGATGTCGCCAAACATGGAGAATATGTCGTCCATAGACATTCCGCCTCCGCTAAATCCTCCAAATGGGCCGCCATTACCTGCTGCTCCACTCATTCCGGCATGGCCAAATTGGTCGTATCTGGCGCGTTTATCCGGATTGCTAAGAACTTCGTAGGCTTCGGCTGCTTCTTTAAACTTATCTTCCGCTTCCTTGTTGCCCGGATTCTTATCGGGATGGTATTCGATTGCCTTTTTGCGGTAGGCTTTCTTTATTTGGTCGGCCGTTGCGTTTTTTTCAACGCCAAGCACTTCATAATAATCTCTCTTTTCCATGATGTGAATCGCAAGTTACTGATGTTTTTTTGTTTATTCACCCACTACGACTTTAGCATGACGAATCACCTTGTCGTTCAGCGTGTATCCTGTTTGTACGCAATCCAATATCTTTCCCTTTAGTTCTTCGGTAGGAGCGGGGATTACGGCTATTGCTTCGTGGAAGTCGGTATCAAGAGGCAACTCTTTCGTTTCGATAACCTTCACTCCGTTTTGGCCGAGTGTGGTCATGAATTTGTTGTATATTAAATCTACGCCTTCTCTTACGGCCGCTACGTCGGTTGCGGTTTCCATGTTTTTGAGTGCACGCTCAAAGTCGTCGATAATAGGAAGTATGCTTCCGATACATTTTTCGCCGCCATTAAGAATTAGCTCAGCTTTCTCTTTCATGGTGCGCTTGCGATAGTTATCGAATTCGGCCGAAAGGCGTAGGTATTTATCTTTTTGTGTTTCCAGTTCTTCTTGCAACACTTCCAATTCCGAAGGTTGGTTTTCTTCATTTACCACCTCTTCGTTTGCTACTTCTTCGTTACTTTCGTTTACGATAGTTTCTTGTTGCAATTCTTCTTCTGGTTGAATGTTTTCTTGTTCTTTTGAGCTCATATTATTTTTGTTAATTTATTATCGTAAGTTTATTATATCTACTAACAAAATCCGTGCCAAAGCATGGTTTTGTCAAAATTGTCACAAAGGTATGACAAAAATGGCATATGGCGTGACAATAATGTCACATATTTCTCTATTTGTCACCTCTATCTTTATTAAAGAGATAAATAAGAAGCCGCTATATTTTGTTCTGCATTTAATTATATTTACCTTTGCAAATTCAAAAAAATATAGATTATACACAGATGATTACAGTTTCGAACGTATCGGTTCAGTTTGGTAAAAGAGTATTGTTTAAGGATGTAAACCTTAAGTTTACTGAAGGTAATTGCTATGGCGTTATTGGTGCCAATGGTGCAGGTAAATCAACCTTTTTAAAGACTATTTCGGGTGAACTAGACCCTACTACAGGTTCTATTACATTAGGCCCGGGTGAACGTTTGTCGGTATTAAGTCAGGACCACTTCAAGTGGGATAATTACACGGTAATGAATACGGTATTGATGGGTCATACCGTGTTGTGGGATATTATGCAAGAACGTGATGCCCTTTATGCAAAAGCCGATTTTACCGATGAAGATGGTTTGAAAGTTTCTGAGCTTGAAGAGAAATTTGCCGAACTTGATGGGTGGAACGCTGAAAGCGATGCGGCAGCTCTACTCAGTGGGTTGGGTATAAAAGAGGCAAAACACTACCTTTTGATGAGTGAATTGAACAACAAAGAAAAAGTGCGTGTGATGCTTGCTCAAGCCCTATTTGGTAATCCCGATAACTTGTTGTTGGACGAACCTACCAACGACCTTGATATGGAAACCGTTACATGGTTGGAAGAGTATCTTTCAAACTTCGAACATACCGTGCTGGTTGTAAGTCACGACCGTCACTTCCTCGACTCAGTTTGTACACATACCGTAGATATCGACTATGGTAAGATAAACCAATTTGCCGGTAACTATAGCTTCTGGTACGAATCAAGCCAATTGGCTCTACGTCAGCAACAAAACCAAAAGGCTAAAGCCGAAGAAAAACGTAAAGAATTGGAAGAATTTATTCGTCGATTCAGTGCAAACGTTGCTAAGAGTAAGCAAACAACAAGCCGCAAGAAGATGTTGGAAAAACTGAATGTGGAAGATATCCAACCTTCATCGCGCAAATATCCAGGCATCATCTTTACCCCCGAACGCGAACCTGGTAATCAAATCTTGGAAGTATCAGGTTTGACCAAAACACTTGATGACGGCACCGTACTCTTCCGCGATTTGAATTTCAACGTAGAGAAGGGCGATCGCATCGTCTTCCTAAGCCGTGACCCGCGTGCAATGACGGCACTTTTCGAGATAATCAATGGCAATATGACTCCCGATGCCGGTACATACAATTGGGGCGTAACAATCACTACCGCTTACTTGCCTTTGGATAATACCGCCTTCTTCGATACTGATTTGAATTTGGTGGATTGGCTTAGTCAATATGGCGAAGGTAATGAAGTGTATATGAAGAGTTTCCTTGGCCGTATGCTCTTCTCGGGCGAAGAAGTTTTGAAGAAGGCATCGGTGTTGTCGGGAGGTGAAAAGATGCGTTGTATGATTGCACGCATGCAATTGCGCAATGCCAATTGCTTGATACTTGATACACCAACCAACCACCTCGATTTGGAATCTATTCAAGCTTTCAATAATAATTTGAAGCAATATCGCGGCAATATTCTTTTTGCAAGTCACGACCATGAATTTATTCAAACCGTGGCCAATCGCATCATTGAATTAACGCCTAACGGTATCATTGATAAGATGATGGAGTATGACGAATACATCACATCCGATCATATAAAGGAATTGAAAACACGTTTGTTCGGAGAGTAAAAATAGATTACAAGTGTAAGCCGTTAAAACTACCCATAAAAATTTCCCTACTGAGAAAAAATATTTCGTCAGTAGGGAAATTTATTTTTCCTAGTAGGGAAAATATATTTTGCTTATTGCGCCTTTTT
>JAFYML010000310.1 GCA_017556595.1 Bacteroides sp. | reverse complement strand
GCTGATAGGTTGCTCGGCAAGTAAGGCATTCAGTAGTTGTTCGCCCTCTTCGGCACCCATCAAGCGATGAATATTCTCAATAAATGGTTGAGGTAATTGCATAATCTTGACTATTTTCCTTGCAAAGATGAAAAAAATATCTTCTCTTTGCAACTTTCTACCATGTTAGTTACGTCTAACACACAAAGAACAATAAAAATAAACTAATATAAGCATGAAACAAGTAATTATTACATTGATTGCCGTATTGACATTGGCTACTGCCTACGGCAAAAACAGAGTGGAAATCGAAAGAGATAGTTTGGGTAACATCCAACGCATCATCGAGCTGAACGACACGGCTATTGGTGGAAAGGAAATTTCTGACACACTGAGCGTTACAACCTACCACGGTGCATCGGGCATTACGTTTGAGGATGAAAAGCATCAAATTGACATCGACATGGAAGGGTTGCTAAGCAAGCAAATGAATGGCTTAATGGATGGCTTTAAAGGCATTGTATGGATAAGCATCATTACCATCATCAGCATTTTTGCACTTCCCGCCATTATCATCTTTTTAGTACTAAACTACCGTAGCAAAAAGCGCAAAGAGCGCTATCAAGTAATAGAGAAAGCTATCGAGTCGGGACAACCTCTGCCCGAAGAGTTCGTTGAGAAAACGAAGGAAGAAGACGACGCCATCCGCGTGAAAGGTATCAAGAACATCTTCTTAGGATTGGGATTGGCCGTCTTCTTCTATACCATGAGCAATGCTATATTCTTAGCCAGCATCGGATTGCTGATTATGTTTAACGGCATCGGACAACTCGTTATCTTCTATACACGCCCTCGCAGATGAGTCAACTCAACGACATATCGTTGATAGCGCAAGTTGTGATGTTTCACAACAATAGGGCCTTCGACCAATTGGTGAAGAAGTATCAGTCGCCCATCCGACGCTTCTTCCTTCACCAAACTTGCGGCGATGGCCCATTGAGCGATGACCTTGCACAAGAAACCTTTATCAAGGCATACACCAACCTCTCCTCATTCAAAAGTTTGTCCAATTTCTCCACTTGGTTATTCCGAGTTGCACACAATGTTTTTTATGACTATATTCGCACACAGAAAGAGATGGACGACTTAGATACCGGACAAGTGGATGCCGCCCACCAAGTGCGACAAAAGGACATCGGACAAGAGATTGACATCTACCAAGCATTGGCTACACTGAAAGAGGCGGAACGAACGTGTATCACACTCTTTTACATGGAAGAACAAACCATGGAAAAAATTGTTGAAATAACCGGTATGCCGCCCAACACCATAAAAAGCCATCTGAAAAGAGGCAAAGAGAAAATGGCTATTTACTTAAAAGGAAATGGATATGATGGAAAACGATGATAGATTGATAGAACAATTCTTTGCAGAGAATAAGCACGAGATTGCAGACAATGGGTTCAGCAAGCGTGTCATACAAGCACTGCCCGAGCACCGAAACCATTCGGTGAAAGTGCTCAATGCTATAACCATAGCCGCATGCATCATACTCTTTACCCTAGCCGATGGTTGGCAAATAGTATGGGGAAACTTGCAAGGATTCTTCATTGCCGCCATCAAAACAGGAGCAGTAGAAATAGAGCCAATGGCGCTGATTGCTAGCGGAGTGGTATTGGTGGGATTACTATACAGTAAAATAATGTCAATGGAATATTAATTGTCCATTGACATTATAATTTTAAACAAACACAAACATGAAACATTTATTATTCTTTTGCATCCTCATTGCAACATTAACTTCTTGTCAAAAAACATCTACACCGGTAGATAAGATTCACTATATAGAGACATCCGATAGTTGCCGCCTTTACGTTCACGTCAAAGGCGAAGGCCCCATGTGTCTTTATCTGCATGGCGGGCCAGGCTCGGGAAGCGAATGGATGAAGGCTTTGGTTGGCCCTGTCTTGGAAAAGCGATTCACAATGGTTTATCTCGACCAACGCGGTGTTTGCAAATCGTCGATTCCCGCAAACGACGACTACTCCTTCGACCGACAAATTCGCGATTGGGAAGAGGTAAGAGAGGCTTTAGGCATCAAAGAGTGGTTATTGATGGGACACTCGTGGGGAGGCATACTCATGATGGGCTATTGGCAAAAGCACTCGGAGGTTATCGATGGAATGATTTTCTTGAACTGCACCCTTTCTTGCAACACAAGCATGAAAGGAAGTTGGTTGCCAACCGCTATAGAGATTGTAGGCGATGAGGTTAATCCGATTGCAACAGATACAACACGTACATTGAAAGAGCGCCTAAGGGCTATTTTTCCACAACTTAACGACGATAATCGTTGGAAGCTATTCACACCCAATAAATGGGCAAACGATACTATCGGCTCATGGACTTTCCACAAAGAATGTATTGCACACGATGGCGAAAAAGCACTCTTTATAGATGACTATTGGCAAGACTTTAGAACATTAACACCTAATGTAAACGTACCGGTACTATATCTTTATGGTACGCAAGACTATGCCGTAGGCCCCGAACACTATAAAGGATTGAATTTCCCCAATGCTATTATACGAGGAGCTGATTGTGGACACATCATCTTCCTTGAAGAGCCTACACTGTTTGCCAATAGCTTAGACGAATATTTGGAATATCTTTCCAAATTCTCTAACTGATCATTGTTCTATTAAACGCGAAACAAGTCCTTATACAGAAGAAGGAAAGCATTTTAGAGAAAAATAATAATAATTTGATATTTCTTCGCTTTCCTTTTTCTATCTTTGCACGTCACAAAAACGAAAACAACGTGTATAAGGTATATAAAATATTTGTTTCAACGCTACTCACATTCCTCTTGACATGCATTTCTACCCAAGAGGCATTATCACAAAGCAATAGCGATTCTACACTTTTGGCCTATTTCCAAAAGGAGGAGTTGCCTATTACACAAGCCAACCAGGTAACCTTATTAACACGTGGACAATACAAGTTTGAAGATTTGTTCGAAGCCATCCGCCAAGCACGCCACCACATCCATTTAGAATATTTCAATTTCCGCAACGATTCTATTGCGAATTGTTTATTCGACTTATTGGCCGAAAAAGCAGCCGAAGGTGTAGAAGTCAGAGCAATGTTCGATGCGTTTGGTAATAGTTCGAACAACCGTCCCCTAAAGAAAAAGCATTTAAAAGAGATTCGAAAAAGAGGCATAGAAATTGTTAAGTTCGATCCGATACGTTTTCCTTGGATTAACCATGCATGGAGTCGCGACCATCGAAAAATAGTAGTAATTGATGGCATTGTAGGCTATACCGGTGGTATGAACATTGCCGATTATTACATTCATGGGCTACCCAAAATTGGTGAATGGCGCGACATACACATTCGTATAGAAGGAAATTCCGTGCGATACTTGCAAAGCATCTTCTTGGATATGTGGAACAAAGAAACCGGGCAACATATTGGAGGACCGAAATACTTTCCCAATTATCAAGAACCTGCAAATGCTATTGCCGAACCGATAGTTATCGT
>JAFYML010000309.1 GCA_017556595.1 Bacteroides sp. | reverse complement strand
TCGGGCGAAACGGTGAAGTGAACGTTCACCTTGCCATTCTTGTTCGATGCATAAAGTGCACCTTCTACCAAATGTTCTTCGAGTGGTGTACGGTTATCTTCATCATAGCTATGGAACTTCAACAAACCTTTTGGAAGTGAGCCATAATTCAAGCCATTTTGTTCGAGCAAAGCAGCTACAACAGCTTTGTAATTGCCTTGTGCCACCAATTCGCTGATACCTGCACCAGCTGTTTGTTGGCAAGCCTCGTTCAAATCATCATAGAATGCATACTTCTCTATTTGGGCAAAGAATGTCTTTTCGAAATCGGTTTGAGGAGTATCGTAATCGGCTCCTAAGAATTCGAATAGATTCTTAAACATACGACTAGCGGCACCCGATGCTGGTACAAACTTCAGCACCACTTTGTCTGTATTAGTATAACTCTCCCATGTGTTAAGGTATTTTTCTTGGGCTTCTGCATCTGGGGCTAATATGCCATTCTCAACAGATGCTGCTGAGGCTAGTTTAAGGTAAGGGAAACCGGTCTCAAAATTAGCTAATTGTTCGGCAATTTTTTCTTCCGAAATGCCTTTCTTAGCAAGCAATTCTTTGTCTTCGAGTGTTATCATACATCTATTATTGAAATTTAAACGTTCAAAAATACAAAAAAAGAAAATACTTTGTCTAAAAATGAAAGAAAAAAACTAAATTTGAGGCAGAAAATTTTTGGATTGATGAAAAATATTGGATTTTACACACCCGAAGAAGCAAAATTACAGAGGATTCTATATAAAAAATTACGTTTTTTGACCGAAGACGTAATAAAGCCCAAAGAATGGAAAACGCTAAAATCGTTTTGCATTCAACATTTGAACGAGAATGTATTGAGCAGAGATTTGTTTGGATTGAATCCTGTAATTAAAGTGATGCAAAATGCATGTATCTTGGCCGAGGAAATTGTAGTGAATCGCGCCTCGCTCATTGCATTGTTGCTACAAGAGTTGATTGAGCATACCAACCTATCCATCAAGGAAGTAGAAAAAGTACATGGAAAAGAGGTGGTAAGCATCATACAAGGTATTATCCGCATCCATCAGCTATACCAAAAGAGCCCCTCTATCGAGTCGGAAAACTTCAGAAAGTTGCTACTCACCTTTGCCGAAGATATGCGCGTTATCTTCATTATGCTGGCCGATAGAGTGAACGTGATGCGCCAAATAAAGGATAGCGAAAACGACGAAGCACGCAAGCAAGTGGCCAACGAAGCCGCCTACTTGTATGCACCATTGGCGCACAAATTAGGCTTATACAAAATAAAATCGGAGCTTGAGGATTTGTCGTTGAAGTACACCGAAAAAGAGATGTACTATCACATCAAGGAGAAGCTGAACGAAACAAAAGCTTCGCGCGACAAATACATCAGCGAGTTTATTGCTCCCGTTGAACAGAAATTAAAAGAGGGAGGCTTGAATTTCCATATCAAAGGACGCACAAAATCCATACACTCCATCTACCAAAAGATGAAGAAACAGAAATGTCCGTTCGAAGGTGTGTACGATTTATTTGCCATCAGAGTGATTATCGACACCGATATAAAGAAGGAAAAGCAAGCGTGTTGGCAAGCCTACTCCATCGTCACAGATATGTATCAACCAAACCCTAAACGTTTGCGCGATTGGCTATCCGTGCCTAAAAGTAATGGATACGAATCGCTACACATCACCGTTATGGGGCCAGGCAACAAATGGGTAGAGGTGCAAATACGCACCGAACGCATGGACGAGGTTGCCGAAAAGGGATTGGCCGCACACTGGCGATACAAAGGTGTGAAAGGCGAATCGGGATTGGACGATTGGTTGGCCTCTGTACGCGAAGCATTGGAAAACAATGATAGTAACGGCTTGGAGGTAATGGATCAGCTTAAGATTGACCAATACGAAAACGAAGTGTTTGTTTTCACGCCTAAAGGTGATTTGTTTAAGCTAACCAAAGGCTCGACGGTGCTCGACTTTGCCTTCCACATTCATAGCGGATTGGGATGCAAATGTACCGGCGCAAAGGTGAATGGCAAAAACGTGCAACTGAAACAGGTGTTGAATAGCGGCGATTTGGTGGAAATCATGACGTCGAACGCACAAACGCCCAAGCACGATTGGCTTAAGATGGTTGTTACATCGAAAGCACGCACCAAAATCAAGCAAGCGCTTAAGGAGATTGATGCACGCCAACATCAATTTGCCAAAGAGACATTGGAGCGTAAATTCAAAAACCGAAAGATTGAGTACGATGAAAGCATCATGATGCGCCTCATCAAGCGTATGGGTTATAAGATAGTGACCGACTTCTATCAAGCCATTGCCAACGAAACGCTCGATGTAAACAATATATTAGACCGCTACTTGGAGTTGCAAAAACGCGAAACCGAGCAGCACGAAGACGTGGTGTATCGTAGCGCCGAAAACTACAACTTGCAACAAGCCATGCCCGACGAGTTCAATGTCAAGGACGATGTGTTGGTGATTGGTCAGGACTTGAAAGGATTGGATTTCAAACTATCCAAATGTTGCAACCCTATCTATGGCGACGATGTGTTTGGCTTTGTAAGCGTAACGGGTGGTATCAAGATTCACCGCACCGATTGTCCCAACGCAAACGACTTGAAACAACGTTTTGGTTATCGCATTGTGAAGGCGCGATGGGCAGGAAAATCGAAAGGAAAAGAGTATGCCGCTACCTTGCGTGTTGTGGGTCACGACGACATTGGCATTGTGAACAATATCACCTCAATTATCTCGAAAGAGATGGGAATAAGTCTGCGAAGTATCAATATCAACTCCAATGATGGCCTCTTCTCAGGTATATTAACCATTCAAATTGGTGATACCGGCCGCTTGGAAGCATTGATAAAGAAACTACGAACAGTGAAAGGAGTAAAACAAGTAACAAGAAGTTAAATAGCTATGCATTACGACTTTAAGAAACAAATACGAAGTTTTGGATATGCTTGGAAAGGCATTATGAGTTGTGTAGGTAAAGAGCAAAACCTCAGTTTTCACCTCATTGCAACTATAATTGTGGT
>JAFYML010000308.1 GCA_017556595.1 Bacteroides sp. | reverse complement strand
AGCTTTTGTAGTGGCATGCTATGCCGTCTATTCGTTACCCGAAAAGCCGATATTGGTTTGGTTATCGCCGTTTGTAATACCCATTATGGCCTTTGTGTTTTATAAGTTGGGATATGCCTCTCCACAAAAGATAGCATTCCCCTTTCGCATTACCAAGCAAAACTTAGGCATACAATACTTGTTGGCCGTGCGTTTGTCGAGGGTTTTGGCTATCTTTTTTAGCTTAATGATTTTGTGCAGTGTATTGACGTTGATGGCTCAAACTCATAATACAATCTTGCCCGGAATCATCCTATTGCTATCGCTCTTGATGCTTGTATGCCTGGTGGTTTACTTTATCTTTGCCTATCGTTATCGCTAATTGGTAAATATTTCCTATATTTAGATAAGATAGGCTGCGGCTTGGAATAAAAAATAAATGAATTTATTTTGTTCTCCTCTCGCCTTGCACTATCTTTGCACCATGAAAAATAGTAATACATCAATATTCGAATATAAATCACCGAATGGCCCGTCGGAATATCACTTGATTGTAGAGGTGGTAAATCCATTGTTGAGCTACGAGCAACAATTGAGCGAGTTGCTTACGGCTTACAACGATGCATTGGCGCAAATGCCGGGTGCAGTGTCGGTGTTCAAACGCTATTTCCTTAGCGATGCTGCTAATCAAGCTGATTTGCTGATGGCGAACGATACATCGGGTTGTGCTGTATCGGTTGTTGAACAAGCCCCTTTGAATGGTACAAAGATTGCACTTTGGGCATATTTGCTTACCGATGTGCAAACACGTATGCCGCAAGGTGGATTGTTCGAGGTGGTACATGGCGATTACCGCCACTTCTGGGTGGGTAGTGCCTATAACCGCGCTGCTACATCCGAATATCAAACCCGCTTGTTGCTGAACGATTACGTAATGCAATTGTTGGAGCAAGGTTGTACGTTGGCCGAGAACTGTGTGCGCACTTGGTTCTTTGTGCAAAACGTAGATGTGAACTATGGCGGTGTGGTAAAGGCACGCAAAGAGGTGTTCTTAACACAAAACTTAACTGAGAATACACACTATATTGCCAGCACGGGTATCGGTGGACGACATGCCGATCCGAAGGTGTTGGTGCAAATGGATAGCTATGCCATTGGCGGCTTGCAACCAGGTCAGGTGACATACTTATATGCACCTACCCATTTGAATCCTACTTACGAATATGGCGTAACCTTTGAACGCGGAAGTTATGTAGAGTATGGCGATCGTCGTCATGTCTTCATTTCGGGTACGGCAAGTATCAATAACCGTGGCGAGGTGGTGCATGCAGGTGATGTACGCCAACAAACACTTCGCATGTGGGAGAATGTGGAGACATTACTTGCCGAAGCCGGTTGTAGCTACGACGATGTGGCGCACATGTTGGTTTACTTACGCGATACGGCCGACTATGCCGTTGTGAAGCAACTTTACGATGAACGCTTCCCCAACAAGCCTAAGGTGTTCTTGCTTGCTCCGGTTTGCCGTCCGGGTTGGTTGGTAGAGATGGAGTGTATGGCTGTGAAACCAACACAATCTACTTATCCAGCCTTTTAAGAATGAAACGCCTTGTTTCTATACTCTACATGCTATTGGTTATGGTATTAGCTATAGCCACCTTTGTAGAGTGTGAAAAGGGAAGTTCGTGGGTAGCTACCCATATTTACCATAGCTTTTGGTTTGCCGCTTTATGGGGCATCCTGGCATTGCTTGCGGTTGTGATTATCGCGCGCAAACGATTGTGGCATAAAACATCCATGCTGATGTTTCATGCCTCTTTTTTTTGTATATTGTTGGGGGCATTGATAACCTTTTTGTTTGGTGTCCGAGGCACGATTCACCTCGTGGAAGGTAGTAGTGAGAAACGTTTTATTTCGGACAATCAACACTTGGTTCAGCCACTTCCTTTTACCCTTCATTTAGATAGTTTCCGTATTGAACATTATGCCGGTACATCGGCCGTGGCCGATTACATCAGCTATTTGCACGTAGATGATGTGAAAGCCGAAGTGTCGATGAATCAAATCCTTCGCTACAAAGGCTATCGCTTTTGTCAAGCATCGTTCGATGAAGATGGAAAGGGAAGCTATCTCTCTGTGAACCATGACCCTTGGGGGATAGCCATTACCTATACGGGCTATCTGATGTTGGCGCTTTCGTCTATCGGTTTGCTACTTTCGCCTCGCGGTGGTTTTCGTAAGTTGTTGAAGCATCCGTTGCTTCGTCGAGGAGCGGCATGCTTGCTGTTTT
>JAFYML010000307.1 GCA_017556595.1 Bacteroides sp. | reverse complement strand
AGCGATGCCGATGTTTTCGGCGATGGTCCGGGAGAACAGATAGGGCTCCTGAAGCACCATGCCGATGTTCCGGCGCAGATGCTCAGTGCGGATCTTGCGGATATCAACGCCGCCTACGGTGATCCGTCCGCCATCCTCTGCCAGAGAATAGAGCTTATCCAGCAGGAGCATCATGGTGGATTTGCCGCTGCCTGTGCCGCCCAGAATGCCCAGGGTGGTGCCGGCTTTCATGGAAAAGTGGATATCGTGGAGAATTTCCGGGGAATTTTCATAGCCGAAGCGCACATGCTCAAAGGCAATATCCCCGTCCATGGGCGCGTCGAAGGCTTCGGGATCATCGGTTTCGGCAGGGGAGTGCATGATATAGGCCACCCGGTCGATGGAAACGCCGGCCTTGCTCATTTCGCTGATCATACGGCCCAGCTGCCGGATGGGCCAGACCATCTGGGCGTTGTAGGCGATGAAGGCGATGTATTCGCCTTCGCTGATGGTTCCCTTCATCCAACGATTGATGTAAATGTTGGCTACTGCACAACCGGCACCCAAAGCAGCACCGGCTAACACATCGGTAGGATAGTGTACACCCTCGTTCATGCGCGATACACCCACCGAACAAGCCCATAGAGCCGATGGAGCAATGACATACCATTTAGGATAGCGTATGCTGAGCGAGGTGGCCAAAGCAAAAGCCGAAGAGGTGTGTCCGGAAGGAAACGAAGGCGTATCTTCCAAACTGAATGGATGAATCCTGTCGGGATATTTCTCATAAGGACGACGGCGGTCGAAAAGATACTTCATACCATAAGTCATCGCAATAGTACCAGCCACTGACGTGCCTACATAAACAGCATCTTTCAACAAATCGGAATCATCGTTAATCAAAGCAACAGCCGCCATTGCCACGGGCACACCAACCGCTACATAGGGAGCCGTTTTAGAAACAACCTTATTGTAGTTACGCACAAAGCCACTATCCCAACTATTGATGCGGCGAACGGTATTTACCTCCCAATTTTGCGCACAAATAGCTTGAGAGAATATGACGAAAAACAAAAAATAAGCTATACGTTTCATTGTAACATCCATTTGGGGGACAAAGATAAAACAAAAAAGCAAGCAAGAACGTTTGCACTACACTTAAATTGTATTACCTTTGTAGTGGTGATTAAAATACTATGAAGAAAAAAGATAATTGTAAAGGAGTAGATTGCAATTTTTGTACATTGGCAGATACATCTTCGCTCTTGTTCAGACGCTTTCCAAAGGGGACTCACTTTCCTGCTGAAAAGCGAATTAAGAATTGTATCATCCTTGTGCAAAAAGGAGAACTCCTTATCAATAGTAGCGAATATCCCGGTACCATTCTGAAAAGCATGGACATGGTTTTGCAAGGTATTGGTTCGAAACTTGAATTGTTAGCCTTGACCGATGTGGAATACTATATCTATTGGTTCACAGAAATGGAAGACCTGATATGCAAAGAGCATTATAACATTGTTTTGGAGAATGCAACAGAACCGCTTGTCTACACTCCTCTTAAAGCTCTTCCACCAATCAATCACCTATTTACCGATTTAACCGCCTACATCAATAAGAACAAAATACCTTGTGCACGCTATCTTGACATGAAAGCGCGCGAATTCATTTTCCTACTGACTACGCTATATCCATTGCATCAAATCAGTAGTTTCTTCTACCCTATTAGTATCTATACCGAAAGTTTCTACTATTTCGTGATGCAAAACTACGAGAAGGTGAGAAACGTTGAAGAGTTTGCCCACTTGGGCGGATACAGCACCTCCACCTTCCGTCGCCTCTTCAAAAACATGTTTCATGTGCCGGCTTATGAGTGGATTTTAGACAAGAAACGAGAAGGTATATTGAGCGACCTAAGGGGAGATGAACGATTGGCCGTTCTTACCGACCGATACGGATTTGAAAGTCCTTCGCATTTTGCCCATTTCTGTAAGAGTTCGTTTGGCGATACACCACGCTCGTTACGGAAAAGATTGCTTGAAGGCGAAGAGAGCGCTTGCAACATAGAAAAGGAACTTCGCAAGAAATTACGCCTAAATGCACCAAAGAATTAAAGAATTATTTCTTTAATCGTTTGCTTTATCAAGGTATTTCTTCTATTTTTGCAACATATTAACTAAAAAAAATTAAGAAACAATATATAATCATTATTAAATAACTTAAATTCAAACATTTATGTGGTTAAGTAATTCATCTGTAGGAAGGAAAGTGGTAATGAGCGTTACCGGTCTCGCACTTATCCTGTTTCTAACGTTCCACATGGCCATGAATCTTGTTGCTCTTGTTTCGGCAGAAGGCTACAACATGATTTGTGAGTTTTTGGGAACAAACTGGTATGCATTGGTAGCTACAGCTGGTCTGGCTGCCTTGTTCGTGATTCACATCATCTATGCTTTCTGGTTGACTTTGCAAAATCGCAAAGCACGTGGTAACATCCGTTACGAAGTTACTGCTAAGCCAAAGAACGTAGAATGGTCATCACAAAACATGTTGGTACTTGGTATCATCGTTATCGTAGGTCTTGGCCTTCACTTTGCACAATTTTGGGCAAAGATGCAGTTGCCAGAAGTGATGCACAAATTGGGTTCTGATGTTGACATTACTAACGCTGCCAATGGTGCATTCCACATCCAAGCTACTTTCAGCTGCTGGATTAACGTAGTGCTTTACCTTGTATGGTTGGCTGCTTTGTGGTTCCACCTTACTCACGGTTTCTGGAGTGCTCTTCAATCATTGGGTTGGAACAACCAAATTTGGATTAAGCGTTGGAAGTGCGTTTCAGACATCTACGCTACTATCATCGTGTTGGGCTTTGCTGCCGTAGTCGTTGCTTTCTTCATTAAGTCGCTTTGCTGCGGTGCTGCTTGCTAATCAACATCAATCGTAACTCAAAATCAGAATAGTATTATGACTAAGATAGATTCTAAAATCCCCGCAGGACCGGTGGCTGAGAAATGGACCAACTATAAGGCTCACCAAAAACTTGTGAATCCTGCTAACAAACGCCGTTTGGATATTATCGTTGTTGGTACAGGTTTGGCTGGTGCCAGTGCAGCAGCTTCACTTGGCGAAATGGGCTTCCGTGTATTCAACTTCTGTATTCAAGATTCACCTCGTCGCGCACACTCTATCGCTGCTCAAGGTGGTATCAATGCAGCAAAGAACTACCAAAACGATGGTGACTCGGTTTATCGTCTTTTCTACGATACAGTAAAGGGTGGTGACTATCGTGCTCGCGAAGCAAACGTTTATCGTTTGGCCGAAGTTTCAAATAACATCATCGACCAATGTGTAGCTCAAGGTGTTCCTTTCGCTCGCGAATACGGCGGTACATTGGATAACCGTTCATTCGGTGGTGCGCAAGTATCTCGTACATTCTATGCTAAAGGTCAAACAGGCCAACAATTGTTGTTGGGTGCTTACTCAGCATTGAGCCGTCAAGTAAACGTAGGTACAGTAAAATTGTACACTCGCTACGAAATGCAAGACGTTGTTATCGTTGATGGCCGTGCTCGTGGTATCATCGCTAAGAACCTTGTTACTGGTAAGTTGGAACGCTTTGCCGCTCACGCCGTAGTTATTGCTACCGGTGGTTATGGTAACGCATACTTCCTCTCTACCAACGCTATGGCATGTAACTGTTCTGCAGCTATGGCATGCTACCGCAAGGGTGCATGGTTTGCTAACCCTGCTTACGTACAAATTCACCCAACTTGTATTCCTATCCACGGCGACAAGCAATCTAAGTTGACTTTGATGTCAGAATCATTGCGTAACGACGGTCGCATCTGGGTACCAAAGAAGTTGGAAGATGCTAAGAAATTGCAAGAAGGTACATTGAATCCTAACGATATTCCTGACGAAGATCGCGACTTCTACTTGGAACGCCGCTATCCAGCATTCGGTAACTTGGTACCTCGCGACGTAGCATCACGTGCAGCTAAGGAACGTTGCGACAAGGGTTATGGTGTAAACAACACAGGTTTGGCCGTATTCCTCGACTTCAAATATGCTATCGAACGTTTGGGTAAGGATGTAGTAGCACAACGTTATGGTAACCTCTTCGATATGTACGAAGAAATCACCGACGTTAGCCCATACGAAAGCCCAATGATGATTTATCCTGCTATCCACTACACTATGGGTGGTATCTGGGTTGACTATGAATTGATGACTTCAGTGAAAGGTTTGTTCGCTATCGGCGAATGTAACTTCTCTGACCACGGTGCTAACCGCCTCGGTGCTTCAGCATTGATGCAAGGTTTGGCCGATGGTTACTTCGTATTGCCTTACACTATCCAAAACTACTTGGCCGACCAAATCACTGTTCCTCGTTTCTCTACCGATCTTCCTGAGTTTGCTGAAGCAGAAAAGGCTATCAACGACAAGATCGACTGGATGATGAACATCAAGGGTAAGAAGTCTGTAGATTCTATCCACAAAGAACTTGGCCGCATCATGTGGGACAACGTAGGTATGGCTCGTACTAAGGAAAGCTTGACCGAAGGTTTGAAGCGCATGAAAGAAGTGCGCAAAGAGTTTGAAACTGAACTCTTCATCCCTGGTAGCAAGGAAGGCATGAACGTTGAGCTCGACAAGGCTATCCGTTTGTGGGACTTCATCATCATGGGCGAACTTATTGCTCACGATGCTTTGGCACGCGAAGAATCTTGTGGTGGTCACTTCCGCGAAGAACACCAAACAGAAGAAGGCGAAGCTAAGCGCGATGACGAAAACTACTTCTATGTAGCTTGCTGGGAATACCAAGGCAGCGACGATAAAGAACCTGTATTGTTGAAAGAACCATTGGTTTACGAAGCTATCAAGGTACAAACTCGTAACTATAAATCATAATCTCAGATAATCATGGATAAAAATATATCATTTACTTTAAAGGTATGGCGTCAAGCTGGTCCTAAGGCTAAGGGCGAATTCAAGACATACCAGATGAAAGATATTCCGGGCGATACTTCATTCTTGGAAATGCTCGATATCTTGAACGAAGAACTGATTTCAAAGGGCGAAGAACCAATCGTATTCGACCATGACTGCCGCGAAGGTATCTGCGGTATGTGTTCACTCTACATCAACGGACACCCACACGGCCCTGCAACCGGTGCCACCACTTGCCAAATCTACATGCGTCGCTTCAAAGATGGCGATACTATCACCGTAGAACCTTGGCGTTCGGCTGGTTTCCCAGTTATCAAGGACTTGATGGTGGATCGTACTGCTTACGACAAGATTATGCAAGCCGGTGGTTATGTAAGTGTACGCACAGGTGCTCCTCAAGATGCTAACGCTATCTTGATTCCGAAGCCAATTGCTGACGAAGCTATGGATGCAGCTAGCTGTATCGGTTGCGGTGCTTGTGCTGCTGCTTGTAAGAATGGTTCGGCCATGTTGTTCGTATCAGCTAAGGTAAGCCAACTCAATTTGTTGCCACAAGGTAAGCCCGAAGCACTTCGTCGTGCAAAGGCTATGTTGAGCAAGATGGACGAACTTGGTTTTGGTAACTGTACCAACACACGTGCTTGCGAAGCTGAATGTCCAAAGAACGTTTCAATCAGCAACATCGCTCGTTTGAACCGCGACTTCATCAAAGCTAAGTTGAAAGACTAAGCCACATAAGCTACATAAATGAAGAAAAGCCCCGGCCATTCGGTCGGGGCTTTTTGTTATTTCTCGCGCGCGTATTATATATAAGGAGTAAATCAGCCCAATAAGTGATAGACTCCGCCCGCCAATGGTTTCAGTACGCCCTTCATTTCGAGTTCGAATAGGAGCATGCTGATGCGATTGATGGGAAGAGTGGTTTCCATGACAAGCGTGTTGATATGTAGGTCGCCCTGTTTTTGCAGGATGCGTACAATACGTTCTTCTTCGGGCGACAAATCGACAAACAAATTGCGCTGTATAGCCTCCGGCTTGGGGGTAGAGGCTGTTTGCCACCCCATTGCATTGACCAAATCTTCGGCCGAAAGGATAAGTGCTGCTTTGTTGTCACGAATCAGTTTGTTGCAACCGGCCGAGGCTTCGTCGGTGCTACGCCCGGGCAGGGCAAAGCAGTCGCGACTGTATCCGTTGGCCAAATCAGCCGTGATGAGGGAACCGCCTTTATTGGCCGACTCGACCACCAACGTGGCATCGGCCATGCCGGCAACGATGCGGTTGCGGCTGACGAAGTTATAGGGGTCGGGGTTGGTTTCGGTAAGGTATTCGGTCAGCAATCCACCGTTTTGAAGCATATCGACGGCCGTTTTCCGATGAACAGCTGGATAGATACGGTCGAGGCCATGCGCCAACACGCCCACGGTAGGCAACTGATGCGCCAACGCAGCACGGTGCGAATGGATGTCGATGCCGTAGGCCAATCCGCTGATAACCAATGCATCGGGGCAAAGTTGCGCCAAGTCGCGTACAAAGCTGTTACAAAACTCCTTGCCATATTGGGTGGCGCGACGTGTTCCTACCATGCTAACCACATGCATGGCATTCAGGTTGCAACTGCCCTTAAAGAACAGCACCAACGGTGCATCGGGGCACTCGCGCAAACGGCTTGGATAGGCCTCATCGGTCAGCGTCAGACAGGTAATGTTATTCTTTTCAACGAACTCCAACTCGCGTTTGGCACGCTCGAATGCCTCGGGGCAGGTCAGCGCATCAACAACGGCTTGATGGGCTTCGGGCACCAATTGGGGAATGTCGGCGCGACGCTCGAAGACCATTGTCGCGCTGCCCAACGCATCTACCAAACGTTTGGCTCCCACATGTCCAATGCCCGGACAGAGGGTAAGCGCCATGCTGTTGAGTTGTTCGTTGCGGTTCATATCATTTAAGCAATGGTGTATTGTTCAAAGTCCTTAAAATCAGTCAGTTTACCATTCACTAAGAAGACGGTTTCCACAACAGCTTTTACTACCAATTTCCTATCGGCTGTGCGGAAAATCTCTTGGTAAAAGACATATTTGATACCCTCTTTCTTCAGGTTCAAGCAACAAGTATATTGGTCGCCGCTCTTCAGCGGTGTTTTGAAAGCCATGTTGATGCGTGCCACTACGGGGTCGATGCCCTCGTTGTGCAACTTGGCAAAACTGATTCCCAAGCTCAACAGAAATTCGTGGCGTGCATGCTCCAAATAGTGTTGGTAGTTGGCGTTGTTCACAATACCTTGCAAGTCGCATTCATAGTCGCGCACCTTCAATGTCAGTTCGTATTGGTATTCCATATTATCCACGTTGTTTTTCAATGTCCATCCCTTTGAACTTCTTCAGTTCCTCTACTGTGACCAACTTATACAATTTATCGTTTGGACGCATCTTTTCCATCTTCATGGAGAAGTGTTCGCCCTTGTGTACAGTATCTACAGCCTTCAAATCGACGCGTGCTTCGTCCAACGTCATGAAGACGGCGCCGGTCGTTGGGCCGGTAATCAGCAGTTTGTCGCCTACACTTACCTCAGCTGCTTCGACCAAGAACTCAGCCACACCAATGTTATTGAAGTACTTGATACCTTTGCCCACATAGATTTTGCGTTGGGTAGCCGCCGAACCATAGTTCCTTGTCCACTCACCCAGACGTTGTCCCAAGTAGTAGCCATCCCAAAAACCACGATTAAACACCGTAGCCAAACGTTCGTTCCCGTCGGCAACCTTCTCATCGGTAAAGCTATCTTCCACGTATGCCTTGATAGCCTCTTTGTAACACTCTACTACCGTGCGCATATACTCTGGTCCGCGGGCACGTCCCTCTATCTTGAATACCCTGACACCGGCATCCATCATCTTGTTCATAAAGTGGATGGTTTTCAAGTCTTTGGGCGACATGATGTATTGGTTGTCTATCTCAAGTTCTTCGTTGGATTCCTTGTCAGTTACGATGTACGAACGACGGCACACCTGCATACAAGCACCGCGATTGGCCGAGTTATTCATTTGATGTAGCGACAGGTAACATTTGCCGCTAACAGCCATGCACAAGGCTCCGTGGCAGAACATCTCGATGCGTATCTGCTCACCGCTTGGGCCGCAGATATTCTCTTCGCGAATGGCGCGATAGATTTCGGCCACTTGGTCTAAGTTCAATTCACGCGCCAATACCACCACGTCGGCAAATTGTGCATAGAAGCGTAGTGCCTCCACGTTACTGATATTTAGCTGGGTAGAAAGGTGAATCTCTTGTCCGATGCTACGCGCGTAGGTCATCACCGCCACGTCGGCAGCAATCACCGCGCTGATACCGGCCTCTTTGGCGGCATCGATAATGGTGCGCATCAGTGCCAAGTCGTTATCGTAGATAATGGTATTTACCGTTAGGTAACTCTTCATGCCGTGCTCATCGCATGTACGAGCAATCTCCTTCAAGTCGTCTATACTGAACGTGTTAGCCGAACGAGCACGCATGTTTAAGTTCTCTATGCCGAAGTAAATAGAATCGGCTCCGGCCTGAATGGCAGCCGCCAACGATTCGCGCGAGCCTACCGGGGCCATTATTTCAAAATCTTTAATCATCTTAAATGCAATAGTTTTCTTTGGGGAACAAAGATAGTGCAAGCTGAGAGAAATACAAAATGAAAACAAAGTTTTCAGTTTTATTTCCGAAGCGCAGCCTAACTTGGGCAATGATATCCCCCCAAGCAATTACTTATTATCATTTTGTGATAATCATTTTATGATAATTTGAAAGAAAGTGCCTACTTTTGCGGAAAATAGTAATTCGATGAAGATAGCAAACATAGATCTTGGCCCGCGCCCGGTGTTGTTGGCACCGATGGAGGATGTAACCGACCCCGCTTTCCGACTGATGTGCAAGCAGTTTGGAGCAGACATGGTATATACCGAATTTGTATCGGCCGATGCATTGATTCGCTCGGTCAGCAAGACGGAACAGAAGCTGAACATCAGCGATGCTGAACGCCCCGTAGCCATACAGATTTATGGACGCGACGTAGATACGATGGTGCAAGCCGCCAAGATTGTGGAGCAGGCACGACCGGACATCATCGACTTGAACTTCGGTTGCCCCGTGAAGCGCGTAGCCGGCAAGGGTGCCGGTGCAGGCATGCTGCAGAATATTCCGCTGATGCTCGACATTACCCGTTCGGTGGTGAATGCCGTAAAAACGCCCGTCACCGTAAAAACACGCTTGGGATGGGATGCCAATAGTAAAATCATCGTTACGCTGGCCGAACAATTGCAAGATTGCGGCATCCAAGCACTGACCATACATGGTCGCACTCGCGCACAAATGTACACCGGCGAGGCCGACTGGACACTGATAGGCGAAACCAAACAAAATCCGCGCATACACATCCCCATCATAGGCAATGGCGACATCACTACGCCACAACGCGCCAAGGAGTGTTTCGACCGCTACGGCGTAGATGCCATCATGATAGGTCGCGCTAGCTTTGGCCGTCCGTGGATATTCAAAGAGGTGAAACATTATTTGGAAACAGGCGAAGAGTTGCCCCCTCTCAGTGCCGAATGGCGATTGAATGTGTTGCGCCAAGAGGTGATAGATAGTGTAAACTTGCTCGACGAACGTCGCGGCATTCTACATGTGCGTCGTCATTTGGCCGCCAGCCCATTATTCAAAGGCATACCCAATTTCCGCGAAACACGCATCCGCATGCTCCGTGCCGAAACACAAGCCGAATTATTTCAGATTTTCGAAGAGATTGAACCGATGTTGATTTATTAGAAGTTAGAGCAGTTAAAGGAGTTATCACTTCGCTACGCTTCGTTAGGAGTTATCATAGGCTACACCTATTCGCCGAATGTTTTGTAAACCATACACAAATAATAACTATTGGCTATAACTCCTTTAACTACTTAATTATATCTCCGCCTCTTCCCCAAAGAACTTACTGGCAAACCAACGTTTGAACATCCACGTTACTACGACGTAAAGCACAAATGCCGAAATGAAACCGGCAATGGCATCAATCAGGTAGTGTGCTTGGATATATACCGTAGCGCAACAAAGCAACAGATAGAAAGGCATTAAGCAAGCAAAGAGTTTCTTGCTACCTCGCCATGCCATAATCATCAAGATGGTACTGATACCCACATGCGAACTAGGAAAAGCTGCCGTAGGGCGCTCGCCCACCTGTTGCGAATTCTCCACCAATTGATAGAAGAATCCATGCTCGTAAGCATTGTCGGGCAATAGCTGATAGTTGTGGTGGAAATAGTCGCCAATGGCCGGAAAGATTCCCTTCGCCAAATTCACCTCACCAATAGCCGGGAAGTAAAATTGCGGCCCTGCCACCGGCACAAAGATATAAATGAAGTAGTAAATAAAGAAAGAGGCCACAATGACAAAAGCCACCTTCTCCAACAATTCGAAACGATTGATAAAGTACCACAAGATGATAATCAGCATCATGGGGTAATAGAAGAAATAACCTAAGTTAAATGGTTCGCTCGCCCACAATTGCGGCATGGCTGCCGAGAATTCGATGGCCGGTTGGCAACCAAACAACCATTGCTCGGCCGAAGCAAAAAGGTGGTCGAGATTGGGGAAGACACGGTTGAACTCGAACGTATCGGGATACCAATAAGAGAGCAACGCCATCTGCACAGCCGTGCGAATGAAAGCAGCCAGCTTGCACGGATAGAGTCGATACAAGTACATCAATGCAATGGTAAGAGCCGCTATCGCTATACGCTCAATAATCATCCTCATTGGATGATCCATCTCTTGATACAAGAACAATATCAATATGGAAGTCAGCAAGTTATATATCAATGCCACCTTCTCAATGGCAAACAATCCCTTGCCAAAATCCACTTTTTTCAATAAATCTAAAGCCATCCTTCTTCTTTATACCAGGCAATGGTTTCCTTCACACCACGATTCAAGTCATACTGAGGTTGATATCCCAACTCGTCGATGGTGGGTGCGATGTCGCATTGCCAGTTTCGTTGTTTCATTATCTGATACTTATCACTATTCAGCGTACTGGTGCGTCCAAGCAATTTGCACACCCACTCCGAGATGCACGATACCACTTTCAACACCCAAAGCGGACAAGTGAAGCGCACCACAAAGGGGTTGCCCAACTCCTGTTTTATCAAGTCGGAATATGTTCGGCTGCTATAAACCTTTCCGTCGCTTAGGAAGTAGGCGCGACGAGTCACCCCCTTCTCTATGGCCAAGAACACGGCTTGCACCACATCCTTTACATAGACAAACGTCAAATCTTGTCGTTTGAAGCCGGCTTGCGTATCTACGTGTTGCTTGATTGATTTCGCCATCAGGAAATAATCGCGTTCGCGCGGGCCATACACCCCCGTTGGGCGGAAGAATACGTAGGGCAAGTCGGGCAAAGATTGCAAGTAGCGTTCGGCCTTCAGCTTACTGATGCCGTATGCCGTGTTGGGGCATGGCGTATCTTGTTCGCGGATAGGCTCGTAAGTCTCTTCGTGAACTGGGCCATACACACTCAGCGTGCTGACAAACAGAAACTGCTTGGGCTGCATATCCAATGCACGTAGCACATCCACAAAACGGCATGTTTGTTCGTAATTAACGCGGTCGAACTCTGCCTTGTCCAAACACTTGGTGGCACCGGCACAATGCACCACAAAGTCGAACGCGCCATGCTCGTCGCGATGCTTTGCCAACGCCTGCTTCAAGCCTTCGGGCGAAGTAAAATCAAGTTCAAGGAAGTTTATACGGCTATCTTGCAAGTATTTACGACTACTCGATGCACGCATTCCGGCCCATGTTTGCATGCCACGAGCCACAGCCTCTTCCACCAAGAAGCTGCCAATAAATCCACTTGCACCAGTTATAAGAATACTTGCCATTTGCTGAATATTACATTTTGAGGCGCAAAGATAGCACAAACTTTAGATTCAGAGCCACATAACGCAGCGGATTTTCTTATTTACACGTCTTTTAGAACACCAAACCGATATTAACTACCAGCGAATGGCTAATAGGATCGAGTTTTTTCTCGTTTCGGGTTAGTTTTAATGCCTTGAAGTTATAGCCTATCTCAAACTTCACACCGTTGATAATGTCAGTCTTACCTTTATACCCTATCCCCACTTCGGCATGCCATCCGCCTAACAACTTTTTGCCACATTGTGGCGAGTAGCCCACATTGGTAAACAGGTAACGCCTCAAATCGCTCTTCCATGGCGAGTATTGTGCCGTCAGGAAGATGGGCAGGGCATCGTCCCGACGCGCATATGTTTCTATCCCTATCCCCATACCGGCCCTTAAAGAGGGGTCGAACAGATAGAGCAACGACGCACGAAACCCACGACCAAAACCAAAATTGTCCGACAAATGTTTCGATTTGTTCTTTGTCAATCCGGTCGTGATGTGTCCATCAAGATTCAACTCGAACATATTATCGTTGAAATCCTTGTCGAATATGTAGTACTTCGGCATTTCGGTCGGGTATTGCGCCATAGCCGCTACACTTACCACCAACAATGCGAGGGATAGGAATAATCGTTTCACTGGTTATAGAATGTTTGTATTATACGAGTAGGGACGCAACGCATTGCATCCGGATTAGAACACAAGGCCAATACCCATTGTCAATGAGTGGCGGTAGGATGTGCGAAAACGATCGTACTCTTCGTTCTTTACAAAACTCTTGAAGTTGTAACCCAATTCCAACTTCACACCGAAATGTTTCGAATACATATATTTATAGCCTACACCGGTTTCGAAGAGCCAGCCGCCCACGGTAAAATCGTCCTCCTCATTCAGCGAATAACCAAGGTTGGAAAACAGAAAAAGCTTCAAGTTATTTTTCAGCGGAGAGTATTGTGCCGCCAAGAAAACGGGGAAAGTGAGATGCTCGGCCTCATAATAGTTTTCGTAACCAAATCCCAAACCGGCCTTCAAGCGAGGTTGGAACTGATAAAGTAGCGAACCACGCCACGAATGACCATACAATTTATCTCCAAAATCGCCTGCAGGAGTATTACTCTCTGTCATTCCTATTGTATAGTGATAATCGAAATCGAACTCAAAGCGGTTGTTATTGAAATACTCATCGGCTGTGCCCTGCTGTTGTGCCATTGCTGTTACACCGATTAAAAAAAATGCTAAAGATAAAAATAGTTGTTTCATAATACTAAATGTTTGTATTTACAAGTAGGGACGCAACGCATTGCGTCCGAATTTAGAACACAAGGCCAAAGCCGGCCATTATTGAATGACGGTTTAATTGCCAATCACCGTATTCGAAGGACTTGTAGTTATAACCCACTTCCGCTTTCAAGCCAAAGTGTCTTTTAAACATATATTTATAGCCCACACCAACCTCGGCAAGCCAACCTCCACAAAATTCATCCCTGTCCAATGCATAACCAATATTTGTAAACAGATAAGGCTTCAAGTCTTTCTTCAGTGGTGCATATTGTACAGCCAAGAATACCGGTTTTGTATTTGTATTAGGCAGTGAATACATCTCCAAACCGATACCGGCACCGGCCTTCAATCGGGGTGTGAAACGATACAGCACGGAAATACGAGCGGAATTACCATATAAATCATTCTGATTCTTATAACCATCTCCCTTTTCCACCAATCCCCAAGTGTGATGAAAATCAATATTAAACTCAAGTTCGTTACTGTTCAAATGCTTGTCAGTTGCATCTTGTGCCATTGCTGTGGCTCCCATTGCGATAAACGCAAGGAAAAAAAGAAGTTGTTTCATGATAGTTGTTGTTTTATTATTTTTGCAATACTTGTATCTCTTGATATTCCGGACCTGAATAGATTGTGATATAAAGTTTACGCAATTTACCGGACGTATTCGGTTCTGCATAAATCTTCAATTCGTTACTATTGTATTTAGATTCTACTTTAAGCCATTCAAACTCATCATATTCTGTGCCATCTTCATTCTCAGAACTAAATCCTGTATCTCCATCGTAATTGGTAATTTCAATACTCACATAAGATTCATCGCCCGTAATAATCTGTTCTCCACCCTCTTTTGGAAATATTACATGATAGGGATATCCCAAATCCACCTCTTCGAAACAAGATGAACAAAGTAGTACGAAACTGCACAATAGAATATTAGTTAGAATCTTTTTCATGGTTTGTCGTGTGAATTAAAAAAGTTGTATTAATAAATTTCACAAAAAATGATAAAATAAATATGTGACAAAATGATTTAATACAAATTAAGTTTCTTTACAAAATTCATCCAATTAAGATGTGGTTCGCAACTATTATTATAGTTTATGATAATACGCACAATTGAACCAAATAATAGTACATAACATGATTATCAACTGTATAACACTGATTATAATCCACTGCTTTTCGCGTGATTTTATAGCTTTTATCATATTTCTCCCTGCTGAAGAAAGGAAATACAATAAAATGATGTTCATTACAATATACAATATTACAAATATAGTATGTGTCATAATTCCTATGATATTGATGTGATTAAATTTTTAAAGATTTCGACTGCAAAATTCGGGATTATTTCATCTACAACAAAATATTTGTAGTCACACTTGACTACCTTAAACGACTGATTATCAGCAATAGCAAGTCACAATATGCTTTTATGTCTTAGTCATACGCTCTTTTAGCCTAAATTTTCGTTGATTAATGGGATGGGTATTGGTAAAGCCAAAACAATGGGCGATGGTTTGGGTATCGTAGCCCACTTCGCATAGGGCGAGGTAAAGCAAATCTTCATCGGTCAGCTTAGGATATTCGCTTTTCTGAATAGCAATGAAATCGGCATAAATATCGAATATTGTCTTTTTAAGTTCTGCTAATTCGAGATGCGACAATACCTTAACCGTAGCCTTGTTATCGAACGATTGGGAAGCTAAATTATTAATCTTTTTAGCTATCTTGCTTTGTGCAAACAACCATGTACACAAAGCGAGCTTTTCTTTATTCAATGAAACGATTGTATCTTCTCTTTCTTGTATCTCCTTTATTTGCTCTTCATAAGATAATTTCAAATCGCTATTATCCTTTTGAAGCACAGCAATAAAGTGGCGGTGGTCGTTGATGGTTCTTTGTAGAGATGCTTCCTTCTCCTGTGCCATCTTCAGATTTTGTTGATAAATGTATTCTTGTTTCTTCTTTTCGTTGATGCGATGTCGGAAATAGAGCATAAGAGCTATGGTGCATAACACAAAAGAAAAGATAAGAAACATTTTTTCTTTTTCTGCCCGTACTTGTCCTTCTCGAATATGTATTTTCGTATTGTATTGAGTAATCAACTTTTGCATTTCTGTATTTCGTTCTTTACCATAAAGAGATTCTACAATATCTAAATACTCCTCCAAATATAAAAGCGATTCCTTATAATTTTCTTTTATTTTTTCTACTTCACTTTGTCTATAAAGTGTAGCCATTTTATCTTGTGGTGTATTGGAAATATAATCTTTACTCAAATAATACATTGCTGAATCTATTTCACCATTTGCCATATAAATATCACCTAAAAAATGATAATAGCGTGGTGCAGATTTCTCATTATTATTCACAACTATTGCATTTTTAGCATGGTACAATGCAGAATCCCTTTTACCCCATTGATAGTATTCAATGCTTGCATGATATTCTGACGTTGCCATCATATTCGAATCGTTGGCTTGATAGGCATACTTTAGCGCATTTTTTTGTACGGAATTGGCCATAGGGTGGTCGCCCACGATGCAATGGTAGAGGCTGATATTATTCAAAGCCATCGATTTGTCCACATCGGTTTCGCAAACATCGTATAATTCCTTATATACTGCGTATGCCTCATCGTAATGGCAGAGGTCGAAATATAAATCGCCCAAGGGGCTTGTAACAAGACGCTTCAACTCTTTCTCTTCGGGAAAGGCTTGCAAGATGGCCAATGCCTCTTGCAGATGAGCAAGGGCCGACTCGGATTGGTTCATCTCAATCTCCAACCGACCTTGATAGATTAGGGCTGTGGCCCGTTGGGGTGTATCCTTTTTATAATGTAGCAAGGCTATTTGCAACAAGGAGTCGCAAGGAAGCAACGATTGTACACTCTTGTCGGTGGCACGAGCCAAAAGCAATCCGTAACGAGCCGCCGTCTTGCGCGATGAAAGCGAAGTGTGAGGAATGTTCTGCAACAAATGTAGGGCACTGTCGGGGGCGATGTTGAGCAAGCTTTCGACTTTTGTCAATGTTTTGCTCAGTTGTTGGTCGCCACTGCAGGAGGTGACAAGTATGCAGAAGAACAGAAGTTGTATAATGTATTTCATGGATATGTGTTTTTAATATTTCTCCGCAAAGATATAGAAAATAAAAAAGAAATACAAAAAGTATTTTTTCGGGCAGTGAAGGATGAAGGGGCTGTTAGGGAAATATTTTTTCCCAGTTGGAAAAAAATATTTTTGCACTACCCTTTATTTTTTTTCCCAACTGGGAAAAAATACCCCTCTCAGAAATGCTTCTGAAAGGGGTATGGAAAGCAAACTTATAAATGGTTAGTTTTTTCAACAAATAGAGGCTATTTCAAAGCCATGCGAACGGAGGTGATACTCCAAGGTTCGACAAGCACACCGGGCTGTGCGGCATTGTCGTTATCAACGGTAGTTGCCGCTTGCATATCAACCTGCTCGGTGGTGTAAATAGCTTCGGTCACCTCTACATCGTATCCTGGATTCAGGGTAACATTGAGAGCTTGGTTTTGCATGTTCAGCATTACCACAGTCAGTTCGGTGCCATCGGCATTGATGTAGGCGGTGGTGAGCAAGTTGTCTTGTGTAGCTTCGGCAGCTATGCGTGTGGTGTTGTTGGCAAAGCGGGCATAGTGCGACATGATGTAGCCGTTCTTGGCTATTTCGCCTTTGGCCACAGGGCTGCGATTGTCATCATCGCCCATCAAGCCATAAAAGCGCTTCAAGTACCAATAGATGTAGGCACTGCAATAGCCCTCCATGCTCATGTGAATCTCCTTGCCCAAGTGGTTGAGACAGTAATCCCAGCGTTGGAATTGCCAATCGGCCTGATTGTTGCTCTTCTCGCCATCGTTGAAGAGGTGCTCGGTCATCCACCAAGTTTTGCCGTTCAGTTTGTTATAGAGTCCACAAATGTAGTCGTGACGATTCTTCACATAGCTTCCGCTGTTCACGTCGATGAATCCTTGATAGAGGTGGCCGGCTATGATATCGGTTTGTGCAAAGGCATCGGCATCTTTCAGCACGGGGTCGGTATAGTCGGGTTGTGTGCCGCATGCTTCGGGTGCCATCAGTTTCACACCGGTGTTGCGAATGGTTTGTCCATGTTCCTTCAAGAAGGTAACTACTTCGTTCGGCTTCCAGAAGGTAAATTCCATGTCCGGCTCGTTTTGTACAGAGATGGCATAGATTTCTACGCCTTGGCTACGCATGTATTCGATGTAATCCACCAAGTGTTGGGCATAGGCGGCATAGTTTTCGTGCTTCAAGTGTTTTTTGCCCTCCAATTGGTCGGCCAATGCATCGGTACAATCCCACGGGCAAGCAAAGATAATGGCACCATGTGCAGCAGCAGCCTTAGCAGCAGGTACGTCGGCTGCCCAATCGTTTGGATTGGGATAAATCATCAGTCGCAGAATGTTGTAGCCCAACTGGTTGGGACTATAGAGTTTGTTGATATCGCCTGTAGAAAGCAGGTTACTGCCGCACCAAATTACCGGATTCAGCATACCGCCAAAACCCACAACAGGTTGGTACTTCTCGGCTGCATTCAATGTAACCGATGCAGCCTTGTATCCGGCCGCTTGCGTAATGGTCATGGTCGCAGTCTCGTTTGTTTCGTTGTTGGTCAACGTCAAGGTTTGCGAACGACTTTCAGTGCTCAGATTAGCACGATGTATCATACGCACACGGGTTTTTTGTTTGGTTTTTGTTTTATCACCACCCGATGTCATGGCCAATTCTTCGATAATATCACCATTGCCGGGTGTCAATGTCCATTCGGCTGCCGACCACTCAACGGTAATATATGTTGCGCCTTGTCCGGCACTTACTTGTAGAGTCTGTTGGGTAAAACGGACATACGAATCGGTGGTTACAGGAGGTTCGGGATTAGGATTAGGCTCTGATTCTGAATCACCACCACATGCCACGAAAAGTGACGTAAATGCTAAAAAAAGAATAGACTTAAGGATAAAAAAACACGATTTTTTGTTCATGATGTTAGTATTAATACAATTAGATAGCGCAAAATAAGTGCTTTTCGCGTTTCTAAGCAACCATTTAGCAATAATTTAATTAACTTTGCAGCGTAAATAATAGGTTTTATGTCAAAGAAAAGAGAGAAAAAAGCCGGAAAACGGATGAAGAAGAAAGAACTGGCAAACATGCTGCTTGCCTTCTTTCACGAAAAGGAAGGCGAAGTGTTGACGCTAAGATACATCTTCGACCAGCTGCGCCTGACTACCCATCCGCTGAAAATGCTCTGCATGGATATCCTTGAAGAGCTGAAACAAGACGATTACATCAACGAAATAGATAATCATAAGTATCGCCTGAACACGCATGGCGTGGAGATGGTGGGTACTTTCCAACGTACACACAACGGAAAGAATACTTTCACACCCGAAGAGGGGGGCGAACCTATCTTGATTGCCGAACGCAACTCGGCTCATGCCATGTCGGGCGATAAGGTGCGCGTGGCTTTCCATGCCAAACGACGCGGACACGAACCGCAAGGCGAGGTGATAGAAATCATTGAACGCGCCGAAAATATCTTTGTGGGCACATTGGAAGTGGGCAAAGGGTATGCCTTCTTGCTTACCGAATCGCGCACATTGGCCAACGATATCTTCATCCCCACCAATCTGCTGAAGCGCGGCAAAAGTGGCGACAAAGCGGTAGTGAAAATCATTGAATGGCCCGAAAGATCGAAGAATCCCATCGGAGAGGTTATCGACATCTTGGGACGAAGCGGTGAAAACAATGCCGAAATGCATGCCATCTTGGCCGAATTCGGATTGCCATACAGTTATCCGGCCAACGTAGAACGAGCAGCCGAACGCATTAGCGAGGAAATTACCGCCGAGGAGATAGCCAAACGCGAAGACTTCAGAGGGGTGAACACCTTTACCATCGACCCTAAAGATGCAAAAGACTTTGACGATGCACTCTCTATCCAAAAACTACCTAACGGACATTGGGAAGTGGGTGTACACATTGCCGACGTAAGCCACTATGTGCCCGAAGGCAGCCTCATCGACAAAGAAGCCCTGAAACGCGCTACATCCATCTACCTCGTAGATAGAACCATACCCATGTTGCCCGAACGCCTTTGCAACTACATCTGTTCGCTACGCCCCGACGAGGATAAATTGGCCTACTCGGTTATCTTCGAGATGAATGAAAAAGCCGAAGTGTTACAATCGCGCATTGTGCACACCATTATCCGAAGCAATCGTCGTTTTGCCTACGAAGAGGCGCAACAGGTTATCGAAACCGGTGAGGGCGACTACAAAGAGGAAATCTTACAACTGAATAAGTTGGCGCAAATACTTCGCGAAAACCGCTTCAAGGCAGGAGCCATCAACTTCGACCGCTATGAGGTGAAATTTGAAATCGACGAACAAGGCAAACCCATCGGAGTATATTTCAAAGTGGCTAAAGAGGCCAACAAACTGATAGAGGAATTTATGCTATTGGCCAATCGCACAGTGGCCGAAAAGATAGGTCGTGTGCCAAAAGGAAAGAAGGCAAAAGTATTGCCCTATCGTATT
>JAFYML010000306.1 GCA_017556595.1 Bacteroides sp. | reverse complement strand
GAGGGCATGGAGGAAGAACGCCTCTTCGTAGTGAAAGTGGGCGATGAGAGCATCTTTATGAACTACAGTGGAGAGGCAATGAGCATCACATTTTAAATTAAACAAACTAAATAAAAAAACATACCCCCTTTCGGAATTTCCTGAAAGGGGGTATGTTGTTATAAGGATGTTTAGAAATTACTTATTCTGCCTTTAAAACTTCGGCAATGATATCAGCCATTTTGCGCACGCCCTTGTCGTTGGGGTGAATACCATCGGGGAGTAACATATCTTCGCTGTTGGCAAAGAGTGTGTGCAAGTCGATTACTTGCAAACCGTACTCATTGGCTACTTCTTGTTGAATAGGAATAATGTTGTTTACGATGATTTCGTCGTTGATATTCCACGATTGCTTAAAGGCTGGGATTGGTGTGCAAAGAATGATTTTGGTCTTCACTTCGGCCAAAGCTTTAGCTCTCTTCTTCTTGTTCTTTGGCAATGTCTTCAACTCTGGGCAGAAGGTAGTAATCATTTCTACCAAGTCTTGTTTGAACTCAGCGCCATGTTGCCAGTTTTGTGGTTTCGAGTCGTTAGTACCCAATTTAAGGATAACGATATCGGGTTGGAAAGCTACTGCATCGCGCCAAGCCATTTCGTTCATGTAGGCGTTGTCGCCCTTTTTCAACATGGTGCGTCCGCTTACACCAAAGTTCTTTACCCAATACTCTTTGCCAAGCTTTTGTTGCAACAAAGCTGGATAGCCGTGTTGTGTAGCCATGTCAATGCCATGACCGTCGGTAATGCTATTGCCCACGCAAGCCACGCGGATGGCATCTTGTGCAGGTGCTGGATGATTGTCCAACCAAGTGCCGATGTCGGTCAACAATTGGTCGTGATACTTAAACCAAGGACCGAAGCCAAAACCGTGGTCACCGGTAGGATAAACGTGCATTGTACACTCGTTACCGGCATTACGCATAGCCTTGTAGTATTCCAAACCGTTGGTTACGAAAGGCACCAAGCGGTCGTCGCTGGCTGTAATGATAAGTGCAGGAGGAGTTAAATGACGTCTTACCGCATTTTGTGTAGAGAATTGGCGCACCAACTCAGGATTCTTTTGACCATCTTCTCCAAGGAAGTTGATACAAGAATACTTGTGTGATACACGTTCGTCCATCGAGATAACGGGGTAGAACAAAATGCTGAAGTCGGGACGTACCTCATATTCAGAGTGAGTAGAGATAACCGATGCCAAGTGTCCACCGGCCGAGAAGCCCATGATACCTACATCGCGTGGATGAATTTTCCATACAGCGGCCGAGTCGCGCACAATGCTGATACCCTTTTGTACGTCTCCCATAGGAATAGTGCGGTCACCATTCGGCAAGCGGTAGTTCACCACAAAGTATGCAATGCCTTTCTTGTTAAGCCAATCAGAAGCCAAATACCCTTCGTGTGAGTTTGACAACACAGAGTATCCACCTCCAGGTACGCCTACGATGGCCTTTCCCGAAGGATTTTCGGGTAAGAAGCACACCATTTGCGCCTTACCATCTTCTGTTAAATCAATTGTAAATTTTCTCGCAGTTTGCGCTTGTGCTATGACGAACGATAGCGACAAGATAAAGAATAAAATCTTTCTCATGGTAATATGTTTTTAAATGTTGTTCTCAAAACTTCGGCTAAAGTACGGCAAATAGATTATATCTCCAAGTTTTTCCGATATTGTTTTGTAATTATGGCATAACCGCATCGTTGGCAAAGGGGCTCTACTGCTTTGTGATTAGTGAAGCCATTGTATAAAGCGGTGGCGCGTGGTGAGTGTAAAATTTCATCCAATGATTGATTGAACAAGTTTCCCAAAGTGATGTCGCCAGCGTGGTCGAGACAGCAAGGAACAACACTTCCATCCACTAATACACCAATCTGATTGCGAAGGGCATAACAGAATACATCCGTTGCGTCATACTCGGCATGCGTTGCATCGGGCCATTCGAACATACGGTCGTATTCAATGTAGAGATTTTTGTCTAACTTCCATCCATCGTGGCGTTGTGTCCAAGGACGGGGTTGGTATTCAGCTATTAACGCTTGAATATAGTCGTTGGTTGTATCATATCCCCCTTGATTCCAAAGGCGAAGAACGATAAGAATACCTTGCGATGCTGCTTTTTGCGCAAATGTCATTACTTGGCGGATGTACTCTTCGGGATGCTCTTTGGCATTGCCTTCGTGCGAGTGCAACGAAATTTGAATTTTATGGGGACGAGCTTCTATGACGTTTTGTGCTTTAGATAAAAGCGTACCGTTGGTAGTAAGTACCGGTACAAAGTTCTTCAGCCGAGCTATTTGTATGAATTGTGGAAGTAGAGGATGTAGAAACGGTTCTCCCATTAGGTGGAAATAGAGGTATTCAACCTTGCCTATTAGCTTATCGGTTAATAATTCGAATTCATCCAACGAAAGACGATGCTTGGCCCTTTCCGTTTTCGGACAGAATAGGCAATCAAGGTTGCAATGATTGGTTATTTCAAGGTAGCATCTTGTTATCATTTGCTGACTATTTAAGGAGAGTATATCTAACCACCATGCAAAGGTAAAAGATTATTTCGTTTCAGCGAATTGCGAATGGATATTTAATAAAAAAGAGAGCTACTGCAGTAGCTCTCTTTCTCTTGGTGATCCGCTTGGGGCTCGAACCCAAGACCCCAACATTAAAAGTGTTGTGCTCTACCTGCTGAGCTAGCGAATCAATCCTTTATTGCCGTTAAGCGGGTGCAAAGATATGTACTTTTTTTTAATACGCAATGCTTTTTCGGGAAAAAGTTGCTTATTCGTCGCTTTTTTCCTCGGTTTCGTTCTCTATTGGTTGCGGTTTGGGGTTATAAATATCTTCTCGATTAATAATGAAGCGTTGATAATACGACAACATCAGTGTGGTTAGCGGTAGGGCTATAATCATGCCGAGCATACCTAAAAGCGACCCCCAGATGGAGAGCGACAAAAGGATGATTGCGGGGTTAAGTCCCGTGATTTTACCCATTACGCGAGGTACGATAAAACCGTCTTGGATGGTTTGTACTACGGCAAATACGGCCATAGCAGCTAAAAGAATCAACCAGAAATTACCACCGGTATCGGCTGCCTTCAGCATAGCTAATAGGATGGTGGGTAATAGCCCGATGACTTGCAAATAGGGCACTAAGTTCAATGCGCCAATAAACAGGCCTAAACCGATGGCCATGGGGAAGTCGATAATCAAGAAGCCAATGCTAAACAATATGCCTACACACAATGCTACAAATGCTTGGCCACGGAAATAACGGTTCATACTATCTGCCACGTCGTTGCGAAGGCCTACTACAAACTTGCGGTATTTCTCCGGTACCAACGGAATCCAACCCTGAGCAATGCTTTCGTAGTCATAGAGAATGAAGACTACATAGAGCAGGATAATGAAGAAGGTGAAAATGCTCATCAATAGACTCAACGATTCGGAAATCAATCCCCATAGTGGCGTGAATGTTTGCTTAATGGTGTCGGCCAAGCGGTCGCTATTCAGCAAGTTGTTCACAAATTCGTGGTCGAGATGCTCGTGTATAAACTCGGAAAGCGAGGCAGGAATGTTTCCTTCGCTACCTTTTTGCGAGAAGTAGTGCGAAAAGAGGTCCTTCAGCCTACTAAATTCATCAATAATAGGTGGTACAAGTAGGTAGAAGATGGCTACACCTATCAACGTAATGATGAGTAACGCGCAAAAGATGGATAGGATGCGGCTTTTGAACTTTAGTCGATATTGAAAACAGGTGACTAACGGGTAGATGAGGTAGGCAACGAGCCATGCCACAAAGAAGGGTAGTAGCACGTTGCTCAGTCTGTTAAGCAACATCACAACACCTACCACCAAGGCGCATAGCAATGTGCCGCGAATGAAGCGGTCGAAGGTTATTTTCTTTTCTTTCATGGGTTGTCTTCTTTTATGGCTTGTTGGTAGCACGAACGGCAAAGCGGTTCGTATTCGGTCATTTCGCCCAACATCACCTGTTTATCGTTCTTTACCATGCGGTGTGAGTAGTTGGCCAATTGTCCGCACTTCACACAGATAGCATGCACTTTCGATACTTCGTCGGCAATGGCACACAAAGCAGGCATGGGGCCGAATGGCACGCCGCGGAAGTCCATATCCAATCCTGCAACAATGACGCGCACCCCATTGTTTGCCAATTCGTTGCATACGTCCACCAAACCGGCATCGAAAAATTGGGCTTCGTCAATGCCTACTACATCCATTTCGGAAGAGAAAAGCAGTATGCTAGCCGAGCTGTCGATAGGGGTAGAGGCAATGGCATGCCCTTCGTGCGACACTACATCAACATCGGAATAGCGGGTGTCAATAGCCGGCTTGAATATCTCAACACGTTGCTTGGCAAACTTTGCACGTTTCAAACGGCGAATCAATTCTTCGGTTTTTCCCGAGAACATAGAGCCGCAAATTACTTCAATACGGCCGCGACGATTAGTCTCTTGTATCTTATCTTCTGAAAAAAGCATAGTGGTTTGGTTTATATTTGCAGGCAAAAATAATCATTTTGTTGGCTATTTAGCTTTATTTCATTATTTATTTCTACATTTGTCGCATAAAACCGTATAACAGACTACAATGGGAATGCTTTATGTAGTGCCTACACCGGTAGGTAACCTTGAAGATATGACTTTCAGAGCCATTCGTGTATTGAAAGAAGCCGATTTAATTTTGGCCGAAGATACTCGCACGTCGGGCATCTTGCTGAAACATTTCGAGATAAAGAATGCTATGCAGTCGCACCATAAGTTCAATGAACATAAAACCGTTGAGAATGTGGTGAATAGAATAAAGGCTGGCGCAACGGTAGCATTGATTTCGGATGCCGGTACACCGGGAATTTCCGATCCGGGTTTCTTGGTAGTGCGCGAATGTGTGCGCAATGGCATCGAGGTGCAATGCCTTCCTGGAGCAACGGCATTTGTTCCTGCATTAGTTGCTTCCGGTTTGCCAAACGAGAAATTCTGTTTCGAGGGATTCTTGCCACAGAAGAAAGGTCGACAAACTCGTTTGAAGGCTATTGCCGAAGAGACACGTACCACTATTATTTATGAATCGCCCTACCGATTGGTGAAAACATTGACGCAATTGGCCGAATTCTTGGGCGAGGAGCGACAAGTGGCTGTAGCGCGTGAGATTTCCAAAGTACATGAACAGACTGTTCGCGGAACATTGGCCGAGGTGATTGCTCACTTCACGGCTAATGAACCTCGTGGCGAAATTGTTGTTGTAATTTCTGGCAAAGACGACTAAATTATATTTAAACATCAAAAACAAAGCGTATGAAAAAGATTTTATTTGCAATTGCATTGACAAGTGTGCTAACATCATGTGGCGCATTCAGTGGTGGCGATAGCGAACAACTGAAGGCCGAAAACGAAAGTTTGAAGATTGAATTGACCGACCGCAATGCCGAGTTGGAAGAGATGATGGCAACCTTTAACGAAATATCGGAAGGCTTCCGCCAAATCAGCGAGGCTGAAAACAGAGTGGATTTGCAACGTGGGGCAGTAGGAGAGGGCTCTTTGACAGCTCGCGAACAAATAACTGCCGATATTGAATTCATTCGCAAGCAGATGGAAACCAATCGCG
>JAFYML010000305.1 GCA_017556595.1 Bacteroides sp. | reverse complement strand
CTATTTGTTGTTCGGTAGTTGACATCGGGCCACGATAGTGTTCACCTTCTTCAGGATAGAAACCAGTAGCTACTACGATATAACCATACGATGCAATTTCGTTCAAGAAAAGATAGTGTTCGAATGGAGAATTGTTGCAAGCACCATTACCCCACACCAATACAGGAAGTTGTTTTTTCTTGCCAAAAGCAGAAAGGTCTTGTGGTACAAAAATTGTGTGAGCTTTCAACGAAGCCTCTTCTTTCATAATTGCTTTATAAGGGCCTGTTCCACCCTCTTCTACGACTCTTGATTTTAGTGCATCTTCTGTAGTGAAACTCATACCCAAAAGACTAAATGCCACTAAACCGATTATGGTTAATGCCGAGCGGAATAACTTAGTTGTTTTCATTGGTAAATTTTTATTTAAGTTAAACAATTATTTTACTTTCCATATCTTCAAGCAAATTAGGCCTTCAGGACCTCCTATACTTGGTTGACATACAAAAATCGCATTATTCAACCAAGCATACTTGCTATCTTGAGGAGCTTCGAACTGAGGTGAAGTGCGGAAATAGAATTGAGGATTACCATTCTCATCCGGGCCAGTACAAATCAATCCGCGATTACGAATATGAATATTCACACCATCATCGGTTTTAATGCTATAAATAGCCTCAACCTCTGTACGCCCATGAGCCGCATCTTGAAGTTGATAATCGGCACCACCAGGAAGAATAGTTCCTTTCATTTTAGGGCCTTCGAACGTACCACCTACAATCGGAATGACGAATCGGTTCCCATGCGAAGTTTGACCTACTTGATAAGCTCCTTCACACTTTACTTTTAGCTCTACAACATACTCCAATTGTGGAGCGTCATTTTGTGCTTTTACCCCAAAGGCAAAAGTCATTAGCAAGGCTAACACGAATAACTTTTTCATGGTTTTGTCTGTTTGTTTGTTGATATTTTGCTGCAAAGATAATCTTTTTTACAACACATCAGCACTATTATTAACATTTTTGTAAACAATATGCGCCACACACATCTTTAGCGGTTGAATAATTCGAATGTAAATTTACATCCCAGTTCTTTATATTTTCCATTGGCAAAGCTAACAAATAAGCCGAAATCAAAGATATGAGTACCCACACCATAACCCATTTCTATATAAGGATTTAAGTGGGGCATAGACAATACATTCAAATATAAGCGCTCGTTCAACACATGCTGTGTCAAGCGTTTATGTGGTAAAAAGATAAAAGGAGCTTCATAGGTAAAATGTCCACGTATGTATTCGCGCGACGAGTTATACCAACGAGCATCAAGCAATTGAAATACACCACCAATTTCATCGTTCCAACCAATCGGTAAGTTCGAGCGCTTTAAGTTCACAAAATCAACGAAGTACATCTCTTCTTGGTTGGTAAATACTCCGCCCCCTAATCTATAATAGATATTTCGCAAGCCACCCAACGGAATAGCATGTTGCAAATCTACCTCTATGCGTTCATACGAACCAGTACTTCCAAACACTCCCTTTAATCCACGTTCCATATCTACAGAAATAGTAGGATAGTGAGAATGCAAATTCACTTTTCGCTTGCCATTCATATAATAGTATTGTCCGGGAGTCCACGATAAGTTGATGCGTGGTGCGAAACTACCATACGAATGACGAAAACGCTTCAACACCTCAGGGTCAATACCCACCAAGGTTCCCAAACCATTGATAGGAATCAAGCGCGAACGATTCACCTCCGAACGTCGGTGAGTGGAAACGCCCAATCCTAAAGTCAAACCGTTCACAATCTCCCAACGATGTTCTATATTCATATAAAGGTCTTTGAAGTAGTCCAAATGAATCAGATTAAAATCAAAGATGCTATCGGGCAATGCCTTCAAATCATCAATCACCTCGCTACTATAGATTCTATTTCCGGTACCCACCTCTACATGCAACGAAGCATTTTTTTGTGGCCAATAATAAAGATCCGACTTAACCCGCCAATATAGGGCTCGTTCGGTAAAGTTATAACCTATGCGAGGCACTATACGCAATAGGCGGTCGTCATTGAACGTACGCGTATAGCGCAATTCTTGTCGATACGACCATCCACGCGAACCACTATAGCTCACCAAAAACGGATTGATAAGTGGCGACACACGAATATTACTATCATCACCGATATCATACGTATTGCGCGTTGTAAGCAAATCGCCCACACTACTCCAAAACACTTTTCTAGGATGCACTTGTGGGTTGGTTGTAGCATTATTCTGTTGGAAAGTTTCGTATAGTTGTTTCTCCTTATCATTCAATGGTTTTAAGCGCAACGTGTCAAAAGCTTGATAACTATACAGAACTTTGTTTGTATCGTTTTGCAACGAATAGGATGCTGTCAAGTCATATTTATCCTTGCCAACCTTTGGTACTCTTTTAATCAAAGGCATCTGCAAACTCACATCTTCGTACTCGAGTGTAGCTTCATAGTATCCGTCTATACGATTTCCCAAGTAGTCAAAATTCGCTTCCAGTTCATAGGAAATAGGAATAAACTCTTCCGCGCTACCAATTTCTCCCAAGCAGATGCGGTTATTAAATTTCATCATCTCCGACCGACCAAAGAAACAGAACTCGCGTATAGTCCATATTTGGTCACACACAACCAAATAACCACCAACAAGTTGATAGCTACGATTACGCGGTATGAAACGGATTTTATACAGAACATGGGTTCCTTTTGTGACTACCGTATCTACTCTGAAACGATAATACTCTTTAGCATTGGGAGCCAAAGGCGAGATTAGTTTATCTTTCAGCAAAGTAGATTGATAGACATTTATTTGAAAATAGTCGTACAAACGGCCATCCATCTCCCAAAAATGCGATGCCGTACCCGTTTGTGCATTTACCTTATAATCGTAAATATCG
>JAFYML010000304.1 GCA_017556595.1 Bacteroides sp. | reverse complement strand
CGCAAAAGCCTTGCAAGCTTGCAAGGCTTTTGTTTTATATACATTTTCTTCGATAATATAGCTATATTTGTTTGGAGATACAATAAAAAGCATTACCTTTGCCGCGCAAAAAAACAAACGCATGGTGGATTCGTCTAGCGGCTAGGACACATGCCTCTCACGCATGCAACACGGGTTCGATTCCCGTATCCACTACCTTTGCGATAATGCACTCTTAGCTCAGTTGGTAGAGCAACTGACTCTTAATCAGTGGGTCCAGGGTTCGAATCCCTGAGAGTGTACAAAAAGCTGGATAATATCCGGCTTTTTTTGTACCTATTAGCAGTGTCCTTATATGGTGGAGTGGATAAAGAAAAAACCTCGTTTTCGTATTGAAAACGAGGTTTTTTAGTGGAGCGTATCGGACTCGAACCGATCACCTCGACACTGCCAGTGTCGCGCTCTAGCCAGATGAGCTAACGCCCCAAAGAGCATAAATCCTTTTTTTGATGGCGCAAAGATAAGGCATATTTCTGAATTTATTGCTATTTTTGCCCAAAAATTGTTCAAATCATGTTGGTATATAATACAACTTATCAAATAGATGCCGATCAAGAGAAGTATTTCTTGATTTGGATGCAAGAGTTTTACTTGCCGCAAGTGGCTCAGAAGGCGCTTTTGCACGCCCCACGCTTGCTGAAGGTGCTTAGTCATCGCGATGAAGGTGCTTGCTATTCGTTGCAATTCGAGGTAGAAAACTCGGCTATATTACATCGTTGGCACCAAGAGCAAGGCGCGGCATTGAACGAAGAACTTGTGAAATTATTCAAGGATAAAGTAGTAGGCTTTCCTACACTGATGGAGGTAGTAGATTTGTGATACAACCGGTAAAAGAAAAAATAATATTAGGTATCGACCCTGGTACTACGATTATGGGATATGGCGTGCTGAAAGTAGTAGGTACCCAACCCGAGATGGTGGCATTGGGTGTGATTGATTTACGAAAGATAGGCGACCATTACTTGAAGTTGCGTCACATTCACGAGCGTGTGTTGAGCATTATTCAAGGATACTTGCCCGATGAGATGGCTATCGAGGCGCCTTTCTTTGGTAAAAATGTGCAATCGATGCTGAAGTTAGGACGCGCGCAAGGTGTGGCTATGGCCGCCGCATTAAGTCGCGATATACCCATCACCGAGTATGCTCCTTTGAAGATAAAGATGGCGATTACCGGCAACGGACAAGCTTCGAAAGAACAAGTGGCCGATATGCTTCAACGCATGTTGCACTTGAAGAAAGAGGATATGCCCGCTTTTATGGATGCTACCGACGCGCTTGCCGCCGCCTATTGTCACTACTTGCAAATGGGACGCCCCACTACCGAAAAGGGGTATCGTGGATGGAAGGATTTTGTATCGAAAAATCCAGGAAGAGTAAAATAATTTTCACTTAAGGGAAAAATGAATAACGATGCAATCATATTGGCCGATGCCGTTTGTCGCAACAACGAAATTGCGCTAAACGAGCCGGTAAATCTCTCGCTATTGCTAGGCGAACAAGTGGCTATTATAGGCGAAAATGGTGCCGGAAAAAGCTTGCTGATAGATATGCTAACGGGTAAATCGCGCTTAGCATCGGGCGAGTTAATTGCGTCGGTTGGCCGAATGCGTTCGGTAGCTTTCCGCGATTCGTACGGTGGTGCCGATACTAATTACTACTACCAACAACGTTGGAATCAAACCGAGCAAGACGATGTGCCTATCGTAGCCGAACAATTGGGAAAAGTAATCGACGAGGCGTTGCTAAACGAACTGCTCGATTTGTTCAATCTTCACTCCATGTTGCAAAAGAAAATCATCTTGCTCAGTAGCGGTGAGTTGCGTAAGTTTCAGCTAATGAAAGCATTGCTCGACAAACCACAACTGCTGATTATCGACAATCCATTCATCGGCTTGGATGCCGACGCACGCCAACTACTCTTGCAAATCCTTGCAAAGATGGCCGATAGTGGCCGTGTGCAAATGGTGTTGGTGTTGTCGCGTTTAGATGATATACCGCCTTTCGTTACGCACGTTGTAGCGGTGAAGGATAGGGTAGTGGGCGAGAAAATTTCGCGCGAAGAGTACCTGGCAAATTTACAAATCGTTCATCCCGATTATCATGCTTTGCATCAACGCATACTTGCATTGCCCGATACAAACGAGGCATGGGCGGGCGATGAGGCTATCCGCTTGAACAACGTATCCATTCGTTATGGCGAGCGCACCATTTTGCATCAACTCAATTGGGTGGTGAAGCGAGGCGAGAAGTGGGCATTGACCGGCGCAAACGGCTCGGGAAAATCTACGTTGTTAAGTTTAATTTGTGCCGACAATCCGCAAGGATATGCGCAAGATATTAGCTTGTTTGGACGCAAACGCGGCACCGGCGAAAGCATTTGGGAGATAAAGAAACGCATTGGCTATGTAAGTCCCGAAATGCATCGCGCCTATCAAAAGAACCTACCCGCCATCGAGATAGTAGCTAGTGGTTTGCACGATAGCATCGGCTTGTACAAGCGTCCACGTTCCGAACAAATGGGCATCTGTTTGTGGTGGATGGAAGTGATGGGCATTGCCTCTCTACACAATCGTCCCTTCTTGACACTAAGTAGCGGCGAGCAACGCTTGTGCCTCTTGGCGCGTGCTTTCGTTAAAGACCCCCAATTGTTGGTGTTGGACGAGCCTTTGCATGGCTTGGATACCTACAATCGCTATCGTGTGAAGCAAATCATCGAATCCTTTGCTTGCCGAAAGGAGAAAACGCTTATCATGGTGACACACTACGAAGAAGAGCTACCCGCTTGCATCTCTCATCACCTCCGCTTGCAAAAACATTAAAAATACATCCGTTTTTTTGTGATAATGATAGAAATGGCTAACTTTGTGTTCTATTACTAACCTATCACACGAAAAAAAGGATGCTTACCTTCTTAAATGAAATAGATACACAAGCGTTGTTAGCCATCAACGGATGGCGTTCGGCTTGGGCAGATGGCTTTATGTATGCCTTCAGTGGCAAAGCAATTTGGATACCGATGTACGTTTCAATCCTCTACATCATAGTGCGTAATTTCCATTGGAAGGTAGCCGTAGGATGCATGGTAGCTATAGGTTTAACCATCCTCTTTGCCGATCAAGTAGGTGCAAGCGTCATTCGCCCGATGGTAGAGCGTATGCGTCCATCCAATGTGAATAATCCTATTTCCGAATTGGTAGAGATAGTAAACGGTAAGCGCGGTGGGCGCTATGGTTTCCCTTCGT
>JAFYML010000027.1 GCA_017556595.1 Bacteroides sp. | reverse complement strand
GATGATTGTAATATCCACACGGACAAGGATTCATTGATGCAACAAGCATGAAACTTGCAGGATACTCTACATTGCATTTTACACGCGAAATAGAAATCTTTCTATCTTCAAGCGGTTGTCGCAACACTTCCAATACATTGCGCTGATATTCAGGGAATTCGTCTAGAAAAAGTACACCATTATGCGCCAAACTGATTTCGCCTGGTTGTGGATAAGAGCCACCGCCAGTCATTGCAACCGAAGATATGGTATGATGAGGTGATCGGAAGGGACGAGTAGAAATCAATCCACCCTCTTTACCCAATTTCCCTGCCACAGAATGAATCTTCGTTGTTTCCAAACTTTCGCCCAACGACAAAGGTGGCAAAATAGAAGGTATTCGCTTTGCCAACATTGATTTACCACTGCCAGGCGCACCAATAAGAATAATATTATGCCCACCTGCAGCAGCTATTTCTAAAGCACGTTTTACATTTTCTTGCCCTTTTACTTCCGAGAAATCGAAATCGAATGTTGTTTGGCGTGAATAAAATTCTTCGCGAGTGTTCACAACAACCGGATTCAGCGATTGCTCATCATTAAAGAAACGTACAACATCTTTCAGATTATCAACGCCATACACATCCAAATTATTGACTACAGCAGCTTCTCGCGCATTCTGCTGAGGAACAATCATTCCTTTAAACCCCAATTCGCGCGCCAAGATAGCAATAGGCAAAGCACCTTTTATAGGTTGTAATCCCCCATCTAAGCTCAACTCGCCCATAATCAAATAGTCGGCAAGTTTATCCTGCTTTACCATTTCGCTGGATGCGAGCATACCTATAGCCAACGGCAAATCGTAAGCTGAGCCTTCTTTTCTTATATCTGCCGGAGCCATATTAATTGTAATACTCGATGTCGGCATTTTATAGCCATTCACTTGCAATGCCGAGCGTATTCGCTGATAACTCTCTTTCACAGCAGAGTCGGGTAAACCCACTAAATAGAACATACAACCACGCGAACTATTCACCTCGATAGTTATCAAGGTAGCATCTATTCCTTGTACGGCAGCGCCAAATACCTTTACCAACATGATTGTACGTTTTAAAATTAAGATTATTTGCGTTTTTTCTTTTTATCAGCCTCTTTCTTATCTACATCTTTCAAGAAGGTTTCGAGTTCCTCTTCTGTTATATTTATCTTTTCCACACGCCCGGCTGTATTTAACAACAGATTGGTAGGCAATTGATTGACGGCGTATTGACTTACCACTTCGCCTTGCCAAGATTTCTCCTCAATGGCTTGGTCCCAATCCAATGTATCGTTGGCAATTTCTTGTTTCCAAGCTTGCTTATCCACATCCAACGAAATACCTAACATAGCAAAATCTTTGCGCTTTTTATATTTCTTATGGATACGTTTCAATGTTTGGTTTGCTTCTTGACTAGCCTCATCCCACGATGCCCAAAAATTAATCAGCAGATATTGTTTGTTAAACTTAGTGCGGGTGATAATATTTCCTTCAGCATCCTTAACGCGGAAGTATGGAGCCAATTTGCCCACTTCCAGCAATGCGTCCTGACCTAGTTGTTCGTTCAACGCAATGATATAAGGACGGTCCCTCAATTCGCCCGACATTTTTTCTATCAATCGCTGAATACGCTTAACATCAGGATTTGCTGTTTGAACAAAATAGTTATCCAATAAATAAATGCTTACCAACGAAAAAGGATGTTCGGTAATAAATGTTGCAGCTTTGTTTTGAATTTGCGATTCGCTAACCGTTTGCAAAGCTTGATTGAATTGTAACAACTCATCATTCAGCGAATTACCTGTAACAGCCAAAGATAATGAATCCGATATCGTTCCATTTATAGCCAACTTATCACCCTTATTGGCATATAAAGGGAATGTTTGTCCATCGGGTAACAACAACCATAATCCAACTAATGTATCAACGGGTAAGTTTGTTGTCAGTTTGCCATCGTTCATCAACAATGTATCCATGCGGTCGTAGTATTTATCCATACCATATATATATAAGGTATCATTCCCCGCATCTTTTATATTTACTTGAAGAGTGGTCTTTGTGCTATTATCCGAGCTACAAGCTACAAGGAATAACGCAAATAACAGATATAATGGTGATAATTTTTTCATTGTAAATCTATCGTTAAGCATATCTGTCGCGAAAATAGTTCTTTTTTGTGTGAATAAAAAGAAAGGCCCGATATTTTTACATATCGAGCCTTTACTTATATAAATACAATTGGATTACTTAATGATTGACAAGAAATCAGCGTTAGTGAAATACTTAGCAAATTCCAAATCTGTAGCAGCCTTCTTAGCCAAAGAAGAATCCTTAGCAACTGCTGATTTCAAATTGCTGATAACCATTGCAGCATTGTTAGTCTTAGCACCAATCACAGCATTCAAATAATCAGTGTAACCATCAGGATTTGCAACAGCAGCCAAAGTAGATTTAGCCTTGTTGTAATCCTTAGACAAGATTTGAGCCAAAGCAGCACTGTTTGTCTTAGCATCACCAAATGCATTAACAGCCTTTTCGTATTGACCTTGTGCTACGTAAAGGTTACCCAAAGCTTCGTTCAATTCTGGGTTACCAGCAGCCTTAGCCAAATAAGTTTCTGCTTCAGCAGTCTTACCCTTAGCCAATTCTACAAGACCAAGGTTCATATTTGCTTCAGGATTTTCCTTAACAGAAAGTGCTTTCTTCAACAAGTTTTCTGCCTTGTCCAAATCACCAGCTGCGTATGCCAAGTTACCAAGGTTGTTGTATGCACGATAATCGTTAGGGAAGAGTTGAGTAGCCTTAGTGTAGATAGCTTCCTTCTTAGCTGCATCCTTAGCCAAAGTAGCAGCATAAAGCAATTCTTCAAGGCTAAGTTCCTTAGCGTTATTATCAGCAAGGTTAGCAATTTCTTCGTCTGATTTACCAATGATTTCGTAGTTCAAAGTCAAACGAGAACGACGCAATTGAGGCAAGATTTCGTCAGCCAAATCGCTGTAAACAGAAGAGATGTTCTTGATTTCTTGTTCACGTTGTTCGGGTTCTTTGTACATTGAAAGTACGCGAAGGATAAGTTCCTTATCTTGGATATTTGACTTAGAAACCAATTCTTGGAAACCTTCCCAGTCTTCAGCAGTGTACTTAGTATCTACGTTGGCTTCCATCTTATCCTTTTTCAAGTTTTTGTTGACAACCTTTGCAGTAGCATCTTGACGTTTTTCAGCCAAACCTTGGTTCAAATCGAGTGCACCATCAGGAGAAGCATAAGCAGAGATTTCGATGTTAGTGATTTGCTTGTTAGCTGCTTCGCCAATAGCTTTCACTTCTTCTTGGAATGCCTTAGCTGTCTTCAACTCGCTTGAACGAACGTTTGCTTGTTGAATCAAGAACATGATGTTAGCATCGTGCTTTTCTTTGATGATGCGTTGGAAAGCATCTTCACTTTGAGCAACGTTAGCAGTTGCTACTGTTTGAGCTACGATTTCTGATGTTGAGATAACACCATCTGCTACCTTTACTGCAGGAATAGAAACTTCCTTATTGCCAACCTTAGCAGTAAACTCGAGGAAGAGTTCAGACTTAGCCATTTCTGGAACATAGTCGAACACAGTCTTCATTGTGTAGTTACCACCGGCCTTATAAGCAATTGTTTGATCGTTACCTTCAACCTTTTCACCTTGGAATACAGCCGATTGACCAACTGCTTGACCACCATCCCACTTCAATACAGGAGTTACTTCAACAACAGCTTTCTTGTTGAAATACTTTTCTGGGAATGTACCATTGATAGTAGCAGGCACTTTACCGCCTACAGTTTCCAATACTTGAGGAGTTACTGAGAAATAATCTGCAGACAACTCATCCAATTTGCTGCTACAAGAAGAAAGAACAGCAACCACAGCCACTAATAAGGGCAAATAGAACTTTTTTGTCATTTTAAGTATGTATTAATGATGAAAAAAATATGCGTTAACCACATAAATGTAAGCATACAGGTATGCTACACGCCACAAAGATAGGAAAAAAAACTAAAAGTTAACCATTTTTATACCACATTATTCTATCTATTAATTATGCTCATGCATATACTTAATATTTCGTGGATGATGTTGTACGATTTCGCTTCGCAACATATTGCGATCAATGTGCATATAGATTTCGGTTGCCGATATGCTTTCGTGTCCCAACATACATTGAATAGCCCTGAGGTTGGCACCTCCTTCGAGCAAATGCGTAGCAAAGGAATGACGGAAGGTATGAGGACTGATATTCTTTTGAATGCCAACCACTTGTGCCAGCTCTTTAATTAAATGAAAAATCATAATTCGTCCAATGCCATTTCCCCAACGCGCCAAAAACACATGATCTTCAAAACCTGGTTTTATGCGCCATTGCTTGCGTTGCTCCAACCAATTACTCAAATCCTTTATAGCTTTTGGCGATATCGGCACAAGGCGTTGTTTGCTTCCTTTGCCTTCCACTTTAATAAATCCTTCTTTTAAATAAAGGTTTGATATGCGCAACTCACATAATTCCGAAACGCGCAATCCGCAACTATAAAGTGTTTCAAGAATAGCCCGATTGCGGTGTCCTTCCGCCTTCGACAAGTCAATAGCGCCAATAATAGCATCAATTTCTTCAACGGTAAGCACACTTGGCAAGTATTTACCTATTTTGGGGCCTTCGAGCAACTCGGTCGGATCCACTTCTTGCACATCGGTAATAGCCAAGAAATGGTAAAACGATTTAATGCCCGATATGATTCGTGCTTGCGAACGCGGATGAATGCCGATATCGTGCAGGCTTGCGGCAAAGCGTTGCAAATCGTCGAGCGTCACATCAAGCAAGCCGATGCCATCTAAACGCAAGAAATTGATTAGCTTTTGCAAATCGCTAAGATAAGCCTCTTTCGTATTCTCGGAAAGAGCCTTTTCCAAGCGCAAAAATTGCACATATCGCTTAATATACTCTTCTTGCTGCTCGTTATTTACCTTTTTCGCTTCCATTTCAAATCTTTTTGCTACTTTTGTATTCGAAATAATGGCAAAGGTAATCAAAAAACTACAGATATGAAAATTCAAATCATCAACGGCCCAAACATCAATATGTTGGGAAAACGCGAGCCAAGCATCTATGGTAGCACTTCGTTCGAGGATTATTTGGTCGAATTGCGCCATCGCTATCCAAACATTGAATTGGAATATTTCCAATCGAATTGCGAAGGAGCATTAATCGATAAGATTCAAGAAGTGGGATTCAATGTCGATGGTATCATCTTGAATGCCGGAGCCTACACCCATACATCCATCGCTTTGCAAGATGCTATTCGTTCTATCAATTCACCGGTCATTGAAGTACACATTTCGAATGTTCATGCCCGCGAAGAATATCGCCATAAGTCGATGATTTCCAGTGCTTGCAAAGGCGTAATTTTAGGTTTTGGCCTCGACTCTTACCGCTTGGCCATTGAAGCTTTGCTATAATCGTATGACTATCGACGAGTACATACTTCAGCACATCGATGCCGAGGGCGATTACTTGAATGCCCTCTATCGCGACACACATCTGCGCTTGCTCTATCCCCGCATGGCATCGGGACACTTGCAAGGACGGATGCTGAAAATGTTTGTACAGATGATACGTCCGCGTCAAGTGCTCGAAATAGGTACATATAGCGGATACTCGGCACTTTGCATGGCCGAGGGATTGCCCGATGGTGCTACGCTACACACCATCGAAATAAACGACGAGCAGGAAGATTTCACCCGCCCTTGGTTGGAAAATTCGCCTTATGCAGATAAGATAAAGTTTTATATTGGCGATGCCATGACATTAATCCCCCAACTAAATCAACAATTCGATTTAGTATTTATGGATGCCGACAAACGCAAGTACATCGACTACTACGAATTGGTGCTTCCGCTACTCAATCAAGGAGGATACATCATTGCCGATAACACCCTGTGGGATGGTCATGTACTGGAAGAGCATCCACATCCCAACGACCAACAAACCATTCGCATCAAAGCCTTCAACGACATGGTGGCGGCCGATACTCGCGTGGAGAAAGTTATCCTCCCCCTACGCGATGGCTTGACTTTAATCCGTAAGAAATAAATTAACAATCGCAATTTAGCTAGCACCCCTTTCAGAACACCTCCTGAAAGGGGTGTTTTTTCCCAACTGGAAAAAAATATTTTCCCTTGCTCCCCGTTTTATTTTCCCTACTGGAAAAAATTATCTTTCCCGTAAGGCCACTATAGGCAAAAGTAATAAAGTATTACATGCCCTTAGTAAAATGATGCCAAAAACAGCTTGCACTATCTTTTGATAAAATAGGCTGCGTCTCGGAAGAAAAAAATAAGTTTCTTTTTTTCTCTCGGCTTGAACTATCTTTTAATAAGATTGGCGGCGACTCGGGATAAAAAATAAATAAATTTATTTTGTTCTCCTCTCGGCTTGCACTATCTTTTAATAAAATAGGCTGCGTCTCGGAAGAAAAAAATAAGTAAACTTCTTTTTTCTTCTCTCGGCTTGCACTATCTTTGCACACATTATCAGCAAATAACAAAAAACAAGATATGGAAAAGAACTTTAAACGAACAACCGTAACATCGGCCTTGCCCTACGCAAATGGCCCTGTGCATATCGGACACTTGGCCGGAGTGTATGTACCTGCCGACATCTATGTCCGCTATTTGAGATTGAAGAAAGAAGAAGTTTTGTTCATTGGCGGAAGCGACGAACACGGTGTGCCCATCACCATCCGTGCAAAGAAAGAGGGCATCACTCCACAAGATGTAGTGGATCGCTATCACACCCTTATCAAGGAATCGTTCAAGGAATTCGGCATTTCGTTCGACGTGTATAGCCGTACCACCTCAAGCACACACCGCGAAGTGGCTAGCGACTTCTTCCGCAAGCTATACGACAAAGGCGAATTTATCGAAAAAACATCTATGCAATACTACGACGAGGAAGCTAAGCAATTCCTTGCCGACCGTTACATCACCGGCGAGTGTCCACATTGCCATGCCGAAGGTGCCTATGGCGACCAATGCGAAAAGTGTGGTACATCGCTTTCACCAACCGATCTTATCAATCCAAAAAGTGCTATCAGCGGTAGCCAACCCGTGATGAAGGAAACCAAGCACTGGTATCTCCCACTCGACAAGCACGAAGCTTGGCAACGCGAATGGATTTTGGAAAGCCATAAAGAGTGGCGCCCCAACGTATATGGCCAATGCAAGAGCTGGCTCGACATGGGCTTGCAACCACGTGCCGTGAGCCGCGACCTTGATTGGGGTATCCCCGTGCCCGTTGAAGGCGCCGAAGGCAAAGTGCTTTATGTATGGTTCGATGCCCCCATCGGTTACATCAGCAACACCAAAGAACTCCTCCCCGACACTTGGGAAACTTGGTGGAAAGACCCCGAAACACGCCTTGTACACTTCATCGGTAAGGACAATATCGTTTTCCATTGCATCGTTTTCCCCGCAATGTTGAAGGCCGAAGGCAGCTACATCTTGCCCGACAACGTACCATCGAACGAATTCCTTAACCTCGAAGGCGATAAGATTTCAACTAGCCGCAATTGGGCCGTTTGGTTGCACGAATATTTGGCAGATTTCCCTGGTAAGCAAGATGTGTTGCGCTATGTACTTACCGCCAATGCCCCTGAAACAAAAGACAACGACTTCACTTGGCACGACTTCCAAGCACGCAATAACAACGAACTCGTAGCCGTTTATGGCAACTTCGTGAATCGTGCATTGCAACTCACCAAGAAGTACTTCAATGGCATCGTACCCGCTTGTGGCGAATTGACCGACTACGACAAAGAGACACTGAAGGAGTTTGCCGACGTAAAACAAGAGGTAGAAAAGCTGCTCGACGTATTCAAATTCCGCGATGCACAAAAGGAAGCTATGAACCTTGCACGCATTGGTAACAAATACTTGGCCGATACCGAACCTTGGAAATTGGCAAAGACAGATATGGCTCGTGTAGAAACTATCTTGCACATTGCCCTCCAACTTACCGCCAACCTCGCCATCGCATTCGAACCATTCTTGCCATTCAGTAGCGAGAAACTTCGCAAGATGCTGAATATGGAAAGCTTCGATTGGGCAAACCTTGGCCATACCGACTTGCTCGAAGCCGGTCACCAATTGGGCGAACCAGCATTGCTCTTCGAAAAGATTGAAGATAGTGCCATCGAAGCACAAATGCAACGTTTGGAAGATATCAAGAAAGCCAACGAAGCCGCCAACTACAAGGCCGATCCTATCAAGCCAACCATCGACTTCGAAGTATTCGAAAAGCTCGATATCCGCGTAGGTACTGTACTCGAATGCGAAGTAGTGCCCAAGATGAAGAAACTTTTGAAGTTCAAAATTGCCGACGGATTGGAAAACCGCACCATCGTTAGCGGCATAGCACAACACTACCAACCCGAAGAGTTGATTGGCAAGCAAGTGCTGTTCATTGCCAACTTAGCCCCACGCCAATTCAAGAATGGCTTGGTGAGCGAAGGCATGATTCTCAGTGCCGAAAACTACGACGGCTCATTGGCCGTAACTTCATTGCTTAAGGAAGTTAAGCCAGGTAGCAAAGTGTGCTAAATCCGTAAGCAAATGGGCGATGGATTGAAAGAAAAAACGGCCAAAGGCCTCTTCTGGGGAGGATTGAGCAACGGTGTACAACAGTTGCTCAACCTTATCTTTGGCATTTTTCTTGCCCGCCTGCTCACTCCTGCCGACTATGGCATGGTGGGTATGCTTGCTATCTTCTCGCTCATTGCCGCTACCTTGCAAGAGAGTGGCTTCACAGCTGCCCTTGCCAATAAAAAAGAGGTTTCGCACCGCGACTACAATGCCGTTTTTTGGTTTAGTGTGCTCACCGGATGCACGCTTTACCTACTCCTCTTTTTCGCCTCTCCCCTAATTGCTTCTTTCTACGACATCCCCGAACTTACCCCCTTGGCGCGTTATAGTTTTCTCGGTTTCTTGATATCAAGCTTTGGGGTGGCGCAAAATGCTTACCTTTTCCGCAATTTAATGGTGAAGCAAAAATCCATTTCGCTCATCGTTGCACTATTAGTATCTGGATGTGTGGGCGTTACAATGGCCTACTTCGGCTTTGCCTATTGGGGCATAGCTACACAAAGCATTGTCTATATAGCCACCATCAACCTTTGCTACCTCTACTTCTCGCCTTGGCGCCCTACATTCAACATCGACTTTTCGCCCATAAGAAGTATGTTTGTGTTCAGTAGCAAATTGCTTTTGACAAACATCTTCAAGCACCTCAACGACCATATCCTTACCATCATTCTTGGTAAATATTACTCGGACAAGGATGCCGGCTACTTCAGCCAAGCACACAAATGGAATTACATGGGCCATTCGTTGATATCGGGCATGGTAAATGGTGTGGCGCAACCCGTATTGGTCTCGGCAGGTGATGAGTGCGAACGGCTACAACGAGTCTTCCGGAAGATGCTTCGCTTCACCGCCTTCATCGCTTTTCCCGCTATGTGGGGATTGGCTTTGATTGTGCCCGAATTGATACCCATAGCCATTACCGACAAATGGCTTCCTTGTGTGCCGCTTTTGCAAATACTTTGCATCGGTGGCGCTTTCATCCCCATTATCACCCTCTACACCAACTTGATTATCAGCCGTGGCCGGTCGGATATCTTCATGTTCGGCACCATAGCCATTGGCCTCATCCAAATGCTCGTCATGTGGTTGCTCCATCCCTACGGCATGCAACGCATGGTGGTGGTATATGTCATTTTGAATAGTTGTTGGCTATTCGTATGGCACTATTTTGTGTGGCGCGAAATCAAACTTTCCCTCTTTTCCGCTTTGAAAGATTTATTGCCATTTGCCGCCATCACGGCCATTGTGTTGTTTGCTACCTACCACTTAACGGCATTCATCACCAATGCCTACTTGTTGATGCTGAGCAAGATAGCCGTTGCGGCCCTACTATACATGGGCATTATGTGGATTAGTGGTGCAAAGATTTTCAAAGAGAGTATTCAATTTTTGTTTAAGCGAAAGATATGAGCCAAGGAACCATTACATTAGTACCCGTAGGCGGATTGGCCAATAGGATGAAAGCGATTGATGCCGCCTATCATCTGGCTAAAGATTGCGGAAGCAAACTGAAGGTTGTTTGGTTTAAGGACAAGGGATTGAATTGCCGTTTCGACCAACTTTTTCAACACCCTACCGATTCGATTATCACCATTCGCGAGGCTACTTTTGGCGATTTGCTTTTGGAAGATAGGCCACGCAAAAAGAACTTCTTCCTTCCTTGGTTGCCCGAACATTTGAAGTACGATGCTTGCATCTACGAGCAACAAGCCACCTTGCTTTTCTACGACCACTTCGACTATGCCGCATGGGCAAAAAACCGAAGCGTATATCTGGCAAGTTGTGTCTATTTTTATCCGCAACCCGAAGAGAATTTATTTCAATTGTTTCAACCCATCGACTCGTTGCAACAAGCGATAGATAAGCGTTGTGCCGGTTTCAACGAACACACCATCGGCATTCATATCCGACGCACCGACAACATTGCATCTATCACACAGAGCCCCACCGAATTGTTTATCAAGCAAATGGAGGAGATTGTCGAGCATCAACCCGATACAACCTTCTATTTGGCCACCGACTCGGAAGAGGAGAAGCATACCTTGAAACAAACATTCGGCAAGCGCATCATAACATCGCCTCACGCGGCCGAACGCCACTCGCTAAGTGGCATGCAAGAGGCATTGATCGAGCTATATACCCTATCGCGCACGGCCAAAATCATTGGCTCGATGCAAAGTTCATACTCGGAAACGGCTTCGCAAATAGGGCATATCCGTTGTGAATTCATC
>JAFYML010000303.1 GCA_017556595.1 Bacteroides sp. | reverse complement strand
TGTGCGCAAGATGCATGCTTGCGAAACAATGGGAGCCGTTACGGTGATATGTACCGATAAAACCGGCACCTTGACACAAAACCTAATGCAAGTGGGCGATGCTACTTTCTATGCATGGGCATCGGACAACGACGCCTTGAAGCAATTGGTTTACGAAGGTATAGCCGTGAATACCACCGCTTATTTGAAAGACGAAAAAGCCGGTAAGGTGAGCGAGGGTGTGGGCAATCCCACCGAAGTGGCATTGCTTTTGTGGTTGCATGCACAAGGTGCCGACTACTTGCAAATGCGCAATGCCGCAACAATTATCGACCAACTAACCTTCTCTACCGAGCGTAAGTACATGGCCACGATGGTGAAAGCCGCCCAAGCAGGTAAACACATTCTCTTTGTGAAGGGTGCGCCCGAGATTGTCTATGCCAAGTGTAGCCAAGTGTGGTTGCCCGAAGGCATCTGTCCTGCCAATGCCCACCAAACGATGGTGGACGAGCAATTGCTTGGCTATCAAGCGAAGGCCATGCGCACGTTGGGCTTTGCCTATAAAATAGTGGATGATACGGAAGTAGATTGCGCTTCGCAAGTAAACGATATGACCTTTATCGGTGTAGTAGCCATTAGCGACCCCGTGCGCGAGGATGTACCACCGGCCATTGGTCGATGCGTTGATGCCGGCATTGGTGTGAAGATTGTTACCGGCGATACACCGGGCACTGCTACCGAAATTGCGCGTCAGATAGGGTTGTGGACGGCCGACGATACCGAGAATAATCGCATCACCGGTAGCGAATTTGCCGCTATGAGCGACGAAGACGCCTTGAATCGCGTAATGGATTTGAAGATTATGTCGCGAGCACGCCCCACCGACAAACAACGTCTGGTGCAACTCCTTCAACAAAAAGGTGCCGTGGTGGCGGTTACGGGCGATGGCACCAACGATGCACCCGCTTTGAATCATGCACAAGTGGGCTTGTCGATGGGTAGTGGTACGTCGGTAGCTAAGGAAGCAAGCGACATTACTTTGCTCGACGACTCGTTTACCAGCATCGGCACGGCCGTGATGTGGGGACGTTCGCTTTACAAGAACATCCAGCGCTTCATCCTTTTCCAACTCACCATCAACTTCGTAGCCCTCTTCATCGTGTTGCTTGGCTCGTTGGTGGGTACCGAGTTGCCGCTCACCGTTACCCAAATGCTATGGGTGAACCTCATTATGGATACCTTTGCCGCTTTGGCACTTGCCTCTATACCCCCAAGCGAAAGCGTAATGCAAGAAAAGCCACGCAAGAGTAGCGATTTCATCATTACTCCCACTATGGGTTGGATGATAGTGGGCGTTGGTTTGCTCTTTGCTGCTGTACTTATGGGCATGCTGATAGCTTTCGAGCATGCAACGAGTGGTTTGACCATACATCGCCTCACCATCTTCTTCACCTTCTTCGTGATGTTACAATTTTGGAACCTGTTCAATGCCCGCGTCTTTGGCACCAACGACTCGGCATTTAAAAATATCACCAAAACCTACGGCATGGATGTAGTAGTGTTGGCCATCTTGTTGGGACAATTCCTTATTGTGCAATTTGGTGGCGACGTATTCCGCACCGAGCCGCTCAGTTGGCAAGAATGGTTAACCATCATCCTATCTACCTCGTTGGTGTTGTGGATAGGTGAATTGGTGCGTTGGGTGAAACGAATGAAACAATAAACTATCTATGGATAAAAAGATTAAGAACCTATTAATCGATTTCGGTGGTGTGTTGATTGACCTCGACCGCCAACGTTGCTTGGACAACTTTCAACGATTGGGATTGACCGATGTAGGCCACCTATTGGATGTGTGCCACCAGCAAGGCTTCTTCTCTTTGCACGAAAGGGGCGAGATTGATGCCGCCGGCTTCCGTCAATGCATTCGCGAGGTTGCCGGCAAACCGCTGAGCGATGCACAGATAGACGATGCATGGAATAGCTTCTTGGTAACCATTCCCACCTATAAGCTCGACCTCTTGCTTGCTTTGCGCAAAAAGTATAAAGTGTATCTGTTGAGCAACACCAACGACATTCATTGGGAGTGGTCGTGCAAGCATGTGTTCACCTATAATGGGCATACGGTGGCCGACTTTTTCGACCGCATTTTCCTCTCTTACGAGATGAAACTTGCCAAACCCAATCCGGATATCTTCCGAATGGTATCGGCGCAAGCACCGCTTTCGTTCGACGAAACGCTCTTTATCGACGACTCGCCCGAGAATTGCCGTGTGGCAAATCAACTTGGCATTGCCACCTACACACCCAAAGCACACGAAGATTGGAGCCATTTGTTTGGCTAATATAGGAGATAAAAGCCGAATGTAGGGACGCATCGCAGCGTCCGTATAAACACAAAGAAAAAATGAATAACGAAAAAAGATACGTAGCAACGATAGGTTTCTTCGATGGCGTGCATCGAGGACATTGCCACCTCATTGACCAAGTGTGTCGCTTGGCCAAAGAGCGTTCATTGCTATCGGCCGTTATCACCTTTCCCCTCCATCCGCGCAAGGTGGTGCACCCCGCCTTTGTACCCGAATTACTTACCCTCTCCTCCGAGAAGCAACACTTGTTGCAAACTACGGGCATCGATGCCATTTGGTTGCTGCCCTTTACCAAAGAACTTGCCGCCCTTTCGGCTCGTGCCTTTATGCAACTGCTTCACGACACCTATCGTGTCGATGCCTTGGTGATAGGCTACGACCACCGCTTTGGTCATAACCGTGCCGAAGGTTTCGACGATTATGTGCGCTATGGCCGCGAGTTGGGTGTGGAAGTTGTGCCGGCTACTGCCTATCCCGCTTGCGAGGTTAGCTCGTCGGTTATCCGTCGTATGTTGAACGAGGGTGATGTATCGGAGGCTGCTCGTTTGCTTGGCTACGATTACTTTGTGGAAGGCACTGTGGTGGGCGGTCATCGTGTGGGGCGCGAAATAGGTTATCCCACCGCCAATATCCAACCCTTGGAAGCCGAAAAACTGATACCTGCCGATGGCGTATATGCCGTTCGCGTGGTGGTGGATGGCAAAGAGCATGGCGGCATGTTGAGTATAGGTCGTCGCCCCACCTTAAACAACGGCACCGACCGCAGTATCGAGGTGCATATCTTCGATTTCGAGCAAGATGTCTATCATCAAACCTTGCGCCTCTCGTTTATCCAATACCTTCGCCCCGTGCAAAGTTTTGCTTCGCTCGAAGAACTTACCTGCCAACTTCGTTCAGACGAGCAACAAGCCCGTGCCTTGTTAAAAAATGAAAAAAGGTAAGAATATTGCAGATAATTCCTTATGTTTGTAATGTTTAAACATGTTTAATCCTTAAAATCAATTATCATGAAAAAAGTATTATGCTTGGCAATGATTGCATTGATGGTAAGTGCGGTAAATCTTAACGCACAAAGCAATCACGAATTCCCCGAAGGAACAGTTCCTAACATTCACAACATCAACGGTGCGCAATATCCCCGTATTGGCAAGGACAAACGAACCTATTTCCGTGTATATGCACCCGATGCAAAGAAGGTGGAAATCAGTTTCCGTGGCGAAATGACCAAAGGCGATGATGGCTATTGGACATTGGTGTCTAAAGGTCCCGAAGTGGTAGGTTTCCACTACTATACAGTAATTATTGATGGTGTAGAGACAGCCGATCCTAATGGTAAGCCATTCTTTGGTATGGGCCGTTGGGTAAGTGGTATTGAAATTCCCGAAGATGGCGTAGATTACTACAAGGCAAAAGATGTGCCTCACGGCACTGTTAGCGAAAGCTGGTACTACTCGAACGTGCGCAACGAATGGCGTCATTGCTTTGTTTATACCCCTGCTTGCTACGACAAGGAACCTAACCGTAAATTCCCTGTGCTTTACTTGCAACATGGATTTGGCGAAAACGAATATGGTTGGGCAAACCAAGGTTGTGCCAACTTCATTCTCGATAACCTGATTGCCGAAGGAAAGGCCGTGCCAATGATTGTAGTAATGGATAATGGTAACATTGAATCGCGTACACCACTTCCAGGTGAAAAACCAGAAGATGTACGTCCACGTATGATAAATACCTTCCCGAAAGTGTTGTTGAACGACATCATTCCTCATATCGAAAAGAACTATCGCGTATTGACCGATAGAGAAAATCGTGCCATGGCCGGTTTGTCATTCGGTGGTTTGCACACATTTACAACAACCTTGAACAACTTGGATAAGTTTGCCTACATCGGTGGTTTCAGTGGTGCCGGCTCTATCGACTTGAACAACTTGGACGAGGCTTATGGTGGCGTCTTCAAAGACCGCAAGGCATTCAACGATAAAGTACATGTATTCTTCATGGGTATCGGTTCGGAAGAAAATCCCGAACGCACCAAGAAGTTGAGCGATGGTTTGAAGGCTGCAGGTATCAACAACATCTATTACGAATCGCCGGGCACGGCTCACGAGTTCCTTACTTGGCGTCGTTGCTTAAACGAATTTGCTCCGTTGCTTTTTAAGAAATAATAATACAACGCTAATATTCGCACTACCCCTTTCAGAATACCTTCTGGAAGGGGTAATTTTTTTCCAGTTGGGAAAAAATATTTTCCCTTGCTTCCCGTTTTTTTTTCTCAACTGGGAAAAAATATCTTCCTCGTAGAACCATATAGCAAAAAGTAGCGAATCTTTACAACCATGTAGGGACGTTGCGTGCAGCGTCCGCATAAAAGCGTAACAACAAATATAGCTTCATGACCTCACGAACATAGCTACGCAGCCTTATAAATATAGCTTCGTGACCTCACGAAGCTATATTCGTTATGGAATGAAGTTTGTTTGTAATAATTAGCGAATTATTTGCCCATATAAAAGAATATAAATAGCTTTGCAAAAACAATGTGTACCATGCGAAAACTACTTCCTGTCATATTATCCCTTCTGTTGCTTGCCGCCTGCACCAACTCAGCACACAACACCCGGCACTCAGCACTCATTTTGGCTGATTCGCTTTGTTCTGTTCAGCCCGATAGTGCATTAGCACTATTGAGCCAATTGGAATCGGAAATGCAGCAAGCCGACAAAGCCACAAGAATGTACTACCAACTGCTTTGCATCAAAGCCTCCGACAAAGCATACATCACCCACACTTCCGATAGTTTGATACAAGAAGTGTTGCAATATTACATCCGCAAGAACGACCGACATCATCTTCCCGAAGCCTACTATTATGCCGGTCGCGTTTGTCGCGACTTGGGCGATGCCCCGCAAGCATTGGATTATTTCCAAAAAGCAATAGAATACCTAAATGATAGTTTTGAAGA
>JAFYML010000302.1 GCA_017556595.1 Bacteroides sp. | reverse complement strand
TTTAGGCTAGCACACGAAGAGATACAGATGCTTACAAACAAGCACACTATCCCAAAGCTATATCGTTTAATCCAATTCATTGACACATTAATTACTATACAAGACTCTCATTACACACCGGTATGACCAAATCCACCGGCTCCTCGTTCGGTATCGTCAAGCACTTCTACTTGTTCCCATGTCACTTGTTCGTGACGCGCAATAACCATTTGTGCAATACGTTCACCATCTTCAATAACAAAAGGTTCGGTAGATAAGTTTATCAAAATAACACATACCTCGCCACGATAATCTGCATCAATCGTACCCGGTGAATTGAGTACTGTTATCCCTTTCTTAATAGCCAATCCGCTACGTGGACGTACTTGTGCTTCGAAGCCTATAGGCAATGCCATGTAAAGACCTGTTGGTACTAAACAACGTTGCATCGGAGCAAGTGTAATAGGTTGGTCGAGATTAGCTCGGAGATCCATTCCGGCCGACTGAATAGTAGCATAAGCAGGGAGCTGATGCTTCGATTTATTGATAATTTGTACTTTCATAATGTAACTAATAATGATTTAATGGGCGAAAATACGCTTTTTATACCAAATTAATGATACTTTTGCAGAAAAATCATTGGTTTAATCTCAGATTATGAATTGGAATACCCTTATTTCGGCAAAACGTTTTGGTTTAGAGGCCATCCATCACGAACGTCGCGAGAATCGTTCGGAGTTTCAACGCGACTACGACCGTCTTGTATTTTCAGCACCTTTCCGCCGATTGCAAAACAAGACACAGGTATTTCCATTACCTGGTAGCATCTTTGTACACAATCGACTGACGCATAGTTTGGAGGTATCGTGTGTAGGACGTTCGTTGGGCAATGATGTTGCCAAAGAACTACTAATCCGCCACCCCGAATTAAAGGATAGCTATATTTCTGAAATTGGCTCAATCGTCTCTTCTGCTTGCTTGGCACACGATTTAGGGAATCCTCCTTTCGGACATTCGGGCGAGCGCGCCATTTCCACCTATTTTTCCGAGGGGAAAGGAGCAGTACTCAAATCTCAGCTCACTCCTGAACAATGGGAAGATTTGACACATTTCGAGGGGAATGCCAATGCCTTTCGATTGCTTACACACCAATTTGAAGGACGACGCCCAGGAGGCTTTGTTATGACCTACTCTACCCTGGCTAGCATCGTAAAATACCCCTTTTCATCGAGTCTTGCAGGCAATAAATCGAAGTTTGGTTTCTTTGTAACAGAGGAAGAAAGCTTCCGCCGAATAGCCGAAGAGTTGGGAATGAAGAAGCTTAACGAAAGCCCGTTGCGCTATGCACGCCACCCGTTAGTATACTTAGTGGAAGCGGCCGATGATATCTGCTATCAAATGATGGATATTGAAGATGCCCACAAGCTAAAAATCTTAACGACCGACGAGGTAAAAACCTTGTTGCTTGCCTATTTTGATGAAGAGCGACAAGCACACATGCTAAAAACATTGGAGATTGTGAACGATGTAAACGAGCAAATTGCCTATCTACGTTCATCGGTCATTGGACTACTGATAGAAGAATGTGTACGCGTATTTGTAGATAATGAAGAAGCTATTTTAGATGGTTGTTTCGAAGGAACACTCATTAAACAAATGAGCGAGCGACCAGCTAAGGCCTACAAACATTGTGCAGAAGTATCGCTCGAAAAGATTTATCGTTCGCGCGATGTATTGGACATTGAGTTGGCAGGTTTCCGCATCATCAGCACGCTACTCGAATTGATGATTGAGGCCGTATGTTCACCCGAAAAGGCCTACTCGCAACTACTTATCAACCGAGTATCCAGTCAATACAAAATAAATGCACCTATCCTTTTCGAAAAGATACAAGCCGTTTTAGACTATATTTCCGGTATGACCGATGTATTCGCTCTCGACCTTTATCGCAAAATAAATGGTAATAGCTTGCCGGCGGTATAATAAGACAAAGAAGGTTAAACCTAAAGTATGAAAACATTAAACCTTCTTGACCAAAAAGGTTTAACCTAATGGGCAGGAAGGTTTAATGTATTTTATGGTGGATAACAGCCTCTCGGCCATTCCATTTATCAATCAATTGTTTTCGCGGCAGAATATTTTGTGCGCTCCCGGATTTGGGCCATTAACATAAGGCTCATTCTCTATGAATGTTTCGATATGACGCATGCGCTTTTCTTCGAGGATTTCGTCAACGGCAATCAAGATACCGGTTTCTTCTACATCGCCAAAACCATAGTTGATAGCCGTACCAAACATACGCATAGTAGGGCTTAAACTCATATAGGCGTTCACCAATGGAGGAATGTTGAAACCTAACTTACGGATTTCGCCATTAAGAATTTTATAATCTTCCTTAAAGCTATCTTTACAGAATAATGCTTCCAAATCGGCCTCTTCGGTTTCCAAAAGAAGCGGTTTCATCGGAGTAATCAACCCATCTTTATCGGCAAAATGTTTGCGCAAGAAGTAAAGAATCATGTCACGTCCTTTGCGAACATAGCTTGGATACATGGTTACTTTTCCAAAGAAATACTTCACATTAGGCATTACTACGGTAAGAGCGCCAAGTCCATCCCACAAATTGTCGAGAGCAAACAAGCCTTTAGCACCTGCACGTGACGATTGGTATTCCAGTGTAACGAACGAACGTCCAAGTTCAATGGTAGTAGGTAAATACTCCTTCAAGAACTTTTCAGAGAAGTCGAACATGTGCGATGTTGCCAATATTGGTGCACCTTTTTCATCGAAACGAACATCTGTTCCCAAGATGTAACGATATCCACCCAATATTTCTTCCGCTTCTGGATTCCAAACAATCAGTTGCTTATAAGGATTTTCCATGGTGTCGAATTCATCAATATCCATCGACATACCTGTACCCCCTCCCGCTGCACGGAAAGCAATTTCGCGTAAACGTCCAATCTCTTTCATGGTATTTGGAGAGTCTTGTGCCGTAACAATGTATATTTCATTGTTGCTTTTGTTGGTCATGCGCAAGCGTTTCTCCTCGGTCAGTTCTGCCTTGATTAGTTCTTTACTAATCGGTGCAATAATCTCCTCCATATCTGATTATAATTTATATACACTATCTTTAACGTATTGTGCCCATTCGGTATGTGTTTTCGATTTGTCGAATGTGCTCCAATGAATTGGTTTTCCTATGGTTACTTTAAATGTTTTACCTCTGTTTTTAAACATTTCATCGGCCAAGTATAGCATAGCAATATTGAACTTTATGCCCAATCGTTTACACCAATTAGCCAAATTGTAAAAGAAATCGGAATTACGCCCTTCGAAATGAATGGGTACCACCAAGCGTTGGTGTTCTATACTCTTTGAGATGAATGTTTTTTTCCACTCCAAGTCGCGGATGCCCTCTTTTTGTCGTCTTGAGCACAATCCTGCTGGGAACATGATTATATGATTGTCTGATGAGAATCCGGCTTGCACCATTCTTGGAAAATCTTTAGCTTGCTTACCTACCTTATTAATAGGAATACACAATGGTGCCAATCCGTGTAGGTTCATCAACAAGTCATTCACAAGGTATTTCACCTTTCCGTTGTAATGTTTTCCAAGTATGTAACCAAGGGCAAGACCATCTTGTCCGCCAAGCGGATGGTTCGAAACGAATGTACAGAGTTCGTCTTCGGGCAGATTCTCAAGACCAACAATCTCCAATTTAGTATCCAAATAGTCCAAACAATGTTTGCAAAATTCGGCACCTTCTTTTGCACCTGCTGTTCGCATGCAATCGTTGATTTCGTCTTGATGTACGATACGTTTTAGGTACGAGATTATAAAACCAGGTACGTATTTAGCCTTGTCTGGTGCTTTTTCGTGAAGCACTTTCTCTACATCAATCAAGAAAATTGAGTTATCTGCCATCTGTTTATAAATAAAAAGATTGCGCAAAAGTAGCGTTTCTTTTTAAGAATCCCTAATAAAATGGTTAAAAAGTACACCGAAAAACTATCAAAAAGGGGGCAAAAAGTAACTTTTACCAGTTTTTCGCCAAAAGTAAACAGATATTGGGTGATACGATTTTAGAATCCCCCTTAAACTTGCACCACTCAACAACGAGTTTAATTTTCAGCTAAACAAAAAACAGTAAAATTATGAGTAGTATGATTTTCAGAAAGAATTTAATCGGCATTCAAGACGAACTCCTTCGTTTCGCATTTAAGCTAACTGCCGATCGTGAAGATGCCAATGATTTGTTGCAAGAAACTTCACTAAAAGCATTGGACAATGAGGATAAATACACTCCCGACACCAATTTCAAGGGGTGGGTTTATACCATTATGCGCAACATCTTCATCAACAACTATCGTCGTGTAGTGCGTGAGCAAACATTTGTCGACCAGACAGAGAATCTCTACCACTTGAATCTACCCAAGGACATGGCCTACGAAAGCACTGAACGTAGCTACGACTTGAAGGAGATTCGACGTGTTGTAAATTCGTTGCCCAAAGAATATCGTATCCCATTCTCGATGCACGTTTCCGGTTTCAAATACCGCGAGATTGCCGAGAAACTCAACTTGCCTTTGGGTACGGTAAAGAGTCGTATCTTCTTTACTCGCCAGAAGTTGCAAGAAGAGTTGAAAGATTTCCGCTAAACTTCAGTCTATCAAACCACAAAACAGCATATAGAACTATTTGTTCAAAACAATGCACTCCGCACCTCGTTTGCTTTCCAAACAAAGGATGCGGAGTGCATCTACCAAACCTATGTTAATGTTTCGTTATTCCAAAACGAATGGTACTATCGTGCGAATATCTACCGATGAAGCACCAATATATGCTTTGAACTTACCGGCTTCGGCTGTCCAATCCTTGCGGATGTCGTCGTAATATTTCAAATCGTCGGCCGTGATAGTGAAGGTAACTGTCTTTTCTTCACCAGGATTCAATGCAATCTTTTGGAAATGTTTCAACTCCTTCAATGGACGTACAACCGAGCTCTTGTCATCACCGATATACAATTGCACAACCTCTTTGCCTGCTACATCGCCTACATTCTTTACCTTAACAGCTATTTCCAGTTTGTCATCGGCCGTCATCTTCTTGGCCGATGCAACTGCTTTACCATATTCGAATGAAGTGTAGCTCAAACCGTGTCCGAAAGCAAAAGTTGTCGGTATCTTCTTAGTATCATACCAACGATAGCCCACCAAAATGCCTTCCTTATACTCTTGCTTTACTCCATCGCCAGGATAGCTTAATGCATCGAATGAGTGTGCTGGAGAATCGCTCAACTTCACGGGGAATGAGAATGGGAGTTTTCCACTTGGATTAACCTTGCCGCTCAATACATTAGCAATGCTCTTGCCTCCCATTGAGCCTAAGTACCAACCTTGTACAATAGCTGGCACCTTTTCTATCCAAGGCATTTCTACGGCATTACCGCTCAAAAGCACCAATACGAGGTTCTTGTTCACGGCAAGTAATTCTTCAATTAATTCGTCTTGACCAAATGGCAAACCATACTCTAGACGGTCGCCACCTTCGCAATCTTGCAAATGGTTCTTATTCAAACCACCCACAAGGATAACAATATCGGCTTCCTTGGCCATTTCAACGGCTTCGGCACGGAGGTTATCTTGTACTTCTTGTGGCACTTCGTTTACACGAGCATACATTGGTTGACCAGCAGTATAGCCTTGAGCATACTTAACACGGTCGCCATAAATAGCACGCAAACCATCGAGTGGAGATACCATATCCTTTACCTTTAACTCGGAAGAGCCACCGCCTTCGTTCAATCGACGCACCGCGTTATCTCCAACGACGAGGATATTTTGGTAGTCGGCTTTCAAAGGAAGCAATGCCGGTGCCTTCTTGGCTACAGGAGCATTCTTCAACAATACAATACCTTCATTACCAATAGCTTCGGCAGCTGCATAGTGCTCGTCTGTACAGATTGAGCCGAATGGCTTGTTGCGATTCATAGATGTGCGGAAAATCAATCGAAGAATACGAGCTGCTTTGTCGTTCACTACCGATTCAGGGATTTCACCGTTTTGAATCATCTTCAAGTAAGCATTACCCAAGTAGTAGCTATCATAACCATTGCTATTGTCTGTACTCAATCCATCGGTATAAGAACCCATTTCTACGTCAAGGCCATACAATGCAGCCTCTTTCGTGTCGTGTGTACCTCCCCAATCGGAAACTACCACACCGTCGAATCCCCAATCCTTCTTCAAGATTTGATTCAACATACGGTCATTATGACAAGCATGTGTACCGGCAATTTTGTTGTAAGCACCCATAATTG
>JAFYML010000301.1 GCA_017556595.1 Bacteroides sp. | reverse complement strand
TACCCGACAAATGGATGTGCCGTTGGACAAGGATGGATACATTCCTCGCATCCGTTTCACAAAAGACCCGGACAAGTTGGCCATCATGACCTTGAATCGCCACCAAAACCGTTTCGACCTCTACTTCTGCAACCCACGAAGCAAAGTGTGTAAATTGGTGCTACGCGATGAAACAGATACCTATATCAAGGAGCGCATCTTCGACGAGATTCGTTTCTACGACGAAAACTTCAGTTTCGTGAGCGAAAAGAGCGGCTTCAACCACCTCTATTGGTACAACATGAACGGCACGTTGGTGAAACAGATCACTTCGGGCAACTATGAGTTGAAAGCGTTCTTGGGATATGACGAAACCAATGGCAACTTCTATTATAGCAGCAACGAGGAGAGTCCCTTGCAACAAGCGATTTACAAGGTTGACCGCAAAGGAAAGAAGACAAAACTTTCGACTAACGTAGGTACAAACAGCGCTCAATTCAGTAGCGACATGAAGTATTACCTGAATCGTTTCAGCAACACCACTACCCCCACCGTGGTAACACTAAACGATAACAACGGTAAGCTGCTAACCACCCTCATCGATAATGCCGCATTGAAAGAGAAGTTGGCTACAAAAGAGTTACCTAAAACCGAATTCTTCACCTTTACCACCGAACGAGGTACTGAACTGAACGGCTGGATAATGAAGCCAACCGACTTCCAAGCCAGCAAGAAATACCCCGTATTGATGTATCAATATAGTGGCCCCGGCTCGCAAGAGGTGCTCGACCAGTTCAGCATCAGTTGGGAAACCTACATGGCTTCGCAAGGCTATATCGTGGTGTGCGTGGATGGTAGAGGAACCGGCGGACGAGGTGCCGAATTTGAGAAATGCACCTACCTAAACTTGGGTGTAAAAGAGGCCGAAGACCAAGTTTCTGCCGCTAAATACCTCAGCGAATTGCCCTACGTAGATAAGAACCGCATCGGTATTTGGGGATGGAGCTTCGGTGGCTACATGACACTGATGGCCATGAGCGAGGGCACACCCATCTTTAAAGCCGGTGTAGCCGTAGCAGCCGTAACCGATTGGAAGTATTACGACACTATTTATGGCGAACGTTTCATGCGTACACCGCAAGAAAATAACGATGGCTACGAAGGTAGCTCGGCCTTTACACGTGCCAACAAACTACATGGCAAGTTGTTGTTGGTACATGGCATGGCGGATGACAACGTGCATTATCAAAATTGTGCCGAATATGCCGAACACCTGGTGCAACTGGGCAAGCAATTCGACATGCAGATATATACCAACCGCAACCATAGCATCTTTGGCGGATATACACGCATGCATCTCTATACCCGACTGACGAATTTCTTTAAAGAAAACCTATAATCGGCCAATTTTTTCTAAAAAAATCAAAACATTAGTAAGTGTTTGGTTGTTATCCATACAAAAATAACCAATCAAACACTTACTAAATGACACATCTTGATACTCCCTTATCGCTACGCTTCAATCTGGCATTGGGACTTATCCCCGGATTGATAGCTATCTTGCTTGCGTTCTTCATTCCACACGAGCAAGCTATCTACATCGGCACACTACTCGGTGTGCTAACATCGGTGTATGCATTGATTCGCCTAAACAAAGAGCCGAAGCAGGTATTGCTCTTTAGCACCACCATTATGCTGATGCTAATGTCGCTAAGTCATAGCATCAGCATGTGCCATTGTCCCGATAGTTGTCACTCGCTTGTTATTGAGATAGCCGTAACACTACCAGTTGTCCTCGTTATCTTTATCCAAAAAGGATTGCGCACACATCGTCCCACCAATGCCGAGAAGAAGCATCGCTATCGCATCACCTTTGAGACATTGATGGCCTCATCGAAAATCATCTTAATCATTCTACTTATTCAAGCATTCATCACCTTGTTTTGTTGGCTAATTGTAGGTACAAGCAACAAACGAATGAATTATGCCTTGTATGCCATCTTGCCGGGCATTGCCTTGCTTGCTACGATGGTGGCCAACCAACTATCGCTTCGCTTCTTTAACCGCATGATGCGAAAAGTAATTGTATTGCCCATTGTAAACACACGAGGCGATGTTATCGGGAAATGTTTATCGAACGATAGCAAAAAAAAGTACATCCACCCACTGATTCGCATCAGCGTGATACAGAATGGTATGGAATGGCTACGCGAGCGTTCGGATAGGTATGCCTTCGACAAAGGAAAGCAGGATGTATTGATAGAGGGACACCTCTTTTTCAAGGAGAGTTTAGAGCAGGGAGCTTACCGAATGCTTAGAGAGAGCTTACCGAAGCTACCCAACGACAACTTAAAGTTTGTCAACCGATACTATATGGAGTATGGTGGATACAAACGGCTGACTTATCTTTTCGTGTTAGAGTTGGAGAAAGAAGAGAAACCATTGTTCCCCAAAGAGCTAAAAACCAAACCTTGGCTATGGAAGCAGATTGATGACAACATGGAGAAAGGCGTGTTTAGCTACTACTTTGAATACGAATACAACGAGCACAAAAAGATTCTTTCCGATTCGAAATTGCGGAATAAAGAAAGAATGCGCTATCTTTGCAAAAAATAGTTTTGCTTGTATGCGCTACCTGCTCAATCCACATACCGACCCTTACTTTAACATGGCTTTCGATGAGTATTGTCTGGAGAACGCCATCGCCAACGAGCCATTCTTCTACTTATGGCAAAACAAACCGGCCGTTATTATCGGAGCAAATCAGCAAATACATACCGAAGTAGATATGGCCTATCTGAAAGCGCATGATATTGTGTTGGCAAGGCGAGTAACCGGAGGGGGAGCTGTATATCACGATTGGGGAAACCTAAACTATACCATTGTAGGCAATGCCAAAGAGATGGAAAGCGACTATCCCGAATATGCACACCTTATGCAACAAGCCTTGTGTACGTTGGGAGTACCGGCCACGCTATCGGGCAGGAACGATATTCTTGTAAACGGCCGTAAGGTATCCGGTTTTGCCAAACGGGTAGCCAAGAATCGAATCATGGTGCATGGCACGTTGATGTACGATGTAGATGTGGATGTGCTATCAAAAGTCTTAACTCCACCGACCATTAAATTGGAAACAAAAGGCATTGCATCGGTACGAAGTCGTGTGGGCAACCTAAAAGAACTACTCCCTACCATCACCAATATTGCCGCACTGAAAGAGGAACTTCAACGAATACTTTCAAACAATTATGCCGATAAGGAAATCGGCATCAACGAACCGATGATAGCTGCTATCCGGCAATTGGCCGACGAGAAATTTGCCAATTGGCAATGGATTCACGGCCATTCACCACAAGCAACATTGAGTCAAACGGCAAGGTTGGCATGTGGAAATGTAGGCATACACCTATTTGTCAATAAAGGAAAGATTGCGGAGTGTAAATTTGAAGGCGACTTTTTAGGGAATCTCCCCATCGACACCCTTGAGCAGAGCCTCATCGGCGTTGCATACGAATACGATGCCATTGCTCAACAATTGGCCAAGCACAATATTGCCACTTACTTAGATGGCGTAACGGAAGAAGAATTACTAAAATTGATTATCTGATTTCTTATTTATATAGCAAGAAAATACAAGGTATCTTGTTCAAATCGGGTAAGTTTCCTTTCCACTCTTTAATGGTACGTGTACAGATGGATTCATCCTCGCATGTCACATTTGCCGCAATACATAGTTTGGTTTGCGGACGGCAATTGTGCAAGATATCTTCGAGCATTTTGTTATTGCGATAAGGTGTTTCGATGAACAATTGCGTTTGATGTTCGGCATAGACACGTTGCTCCAACAATTTTAGCTTCTTGGCGCGTTCGGGTGGTTCGATAGGCAGGTAACCATTAAAGGCAAAGCTTTGTCCATTGAAGCCTGAGCCCATTACAGATAACAAGATAGAGGATGGCCCCACCAGCGGCACTACCTTCAACTTTTTCTGTTGCGCTATAGCCACTACGTCGGCACCCGGATCGGCCACCGCCGGACAACCGGCTTCGCTGATAACGCCCATCGATTCTCCCTTTTGCAACGGAAGTAAGTAGCTTGCAATAGCCTCGGCCGGTGTATGCTTGTTCAACGGATAAAACGTAAGCGAATCAATGTCGATAGACGAATCTACTTTCTTCAAAAAGCGACGTGCCGAGCGAATGTCTTCCACAATGAAATGACGAATCGCCATAATTACCTCTTTGTTGTATGCCGGTAAAACCTTTTCAATCGAAGTATCGCCCAACGTTACCGGAATCAAATATAATGCAACATCCATATCCTTATTCTTTTATGTTGCAAAGATAGTGCAAGCCGAGAGGAGAACAAAATAAATTATTTATTTTTTATCCCAAGACGCAGCCTATCTTGGGCAAAGCCAAAGTACAATAAAGAAATGAAAGTGAATGCGGAACGAGGAAAAGACCTTGCCTTTTCAGCGAACTTCTTTTAGCCAAATCGGGAGAATTGAATATTTCACAATAAAAAAATATGGTTATTTTATGTTTATTGACACAATAGGCCAACAATTTCAAATTAAATAAGTACTTTTGTAAATTGGATGTGGTATATACCGTTTTCAAAACAAGAAAGATAATGGACCGCCTGACAAAAGAAC
>JAFYML010000300.1 GCA_017556595.1 Bacteroides sp. | reverse complement strand
GTGTTGAGGGTTTTATTAATAGAGAAGTTAACACCAAAGGTCCCAATAACAACTAAATAAATAACTAAATGAAGATAGCGAATAATCTACTTGATTTGATAGGATATACACCCATGCTGAAAGCTACAGCTTTTAGTCGAGCGATGGGACTTGCTCATCCGTTGTGGGTGAAGGTGGAAGCATTCAATCCAAGCGGTAGCGTAAAAGCGCGTGCGGCGTTGGCTATGGTGGAAGATGCTGAAAAAAAAGGTGTGTTGAAGCCGGGTGCTACAATCATTGAGCCGACAAGTGGCAATACAGGCATCGGATTGGCTATGGTTGCCACCATCAAGGGATATCGCTTGATATTGACCATGCCCGAGACAATGTCGATAGAACGACGCCGATTGCTTGCTGCTTATGGTGCTGAGTTGGTGCTTACACCGGGTAGCGAAGGTATGGCGGGTGCTATTGCTAAAGCGGAAGAGTTGCATAGAACGATTGAAGGTTCGTACATTCCCGGACAATTTGATAATCCTGCTAATCCCGCGATTCACGAACGCACTACTTCACACGAGATTTGGAACGATACCGATGGACAAATTACTGCTTTTGTAGCCGGTGTAGGAACGGGTGGTACGTTGTGCGGTACCGGACGCGCATTGAAGCAAATGAATGCTGCTATTCGTGTTGTTGGTGTAGAACCGAATGCATCGCCGTTGTTGCAAGGTGGGGTAGCTGCTCCGCATGGTATTCAAGGAATAGGCGCTAATTTTATACCTACCAACTACGATGCTAACGTAGTGGACGAAGTAATTGGCATCACCGACGACGAAGCTTTTGCTGCGGCACGAACATTGGCGCGTACCGAAGGATTGTTGGTAGGCATTTCGTCGGGTGCAGCGTTGGCGGCAGCGGTTCGTTTAGCTCGTCGCATGGCGGATGCTACAGGTATTGTAGTGTTGCTTCCCGATAGTGGAGAGCGCTACCTCAGTACAGGTTTGTTTGACTAACTCCGTTTCTTATTTCGAATGAACAAAGAGATTGCTATCATAGAACCCAACACGTTGGCTGGTTTAGGTTTGCAACATTTGCTGCAACAGATGATGCCTGCTGTTACGATTCGTCATTTTGGCTCTATGCAACAATTGACAGATGATACACCCGATATGTATGGTCACTATTTTGTAGCATCTTCTGTCTATTTCGAACACGCCTCCTTTTTCCTACAACGTATGCCGCGTACTATTGTACTTACTTCCGGTGGCGTAGCACCTGGTCTTTCGGATGTCAATACGTTGAATGTGAATCAAAGCGAGCAAGCTTTGACGCGCGACATTTTGCGCTTGCATAGTCGCGGACATGGACATAATCATCGTCCTACACTAGCAACCGAACACGATTTATCTCCCCGCGAAATAGAAGTTTTAGTGCTGCTAACGCGCGGATACATCAATAAAGAGATAGCCGCTCGCTTAAATATATCGCTCACTACGGTTATCTCGCATCGAAAAAATATAACCGAGAAACTTGGTATAAAGTCGTTGTCTGGTCTTACGATTTATGCCGTGATGCGCGGATATGTGGAACCTTATGAGTTGTGATTAGTGATTTTTTTACCCAT
>JAFYML010000299.1 GCA_017556595.1 Bacteroides sp. | reverse complement strand
CGGTAGTGATGGAGCGAGCAAAGAGTAGTCTGATAGAGTTGACGGTATCGCCTAGTAATGCTACATTCAACTACGACATCACGGATGAGAATTGTCAAATTGCGCTGGAAATTCTCTCTTCGGAATGGGACGAACCACTATTCTCGTTGACAAAGGTAGAGCCTGTTGCCAACGAAATGGGTAAGTATCGTGCTACGATAAAGGATTTGCGAAAATCGAATGATTACATCAAGCAAGGTAAATTGGTGATAACCGATAGCCAACTGAATAAAATCTATTCCGAGGTTATCAACTTCGATTTTACAGGCACATCGCTATTCTCGTTTTCGTTCTTGAAAGAGCAAAACGAGGGAGCTATTATGCAAGATTTCAACCTCAATGTTTCGTCCAATACTCTTAATGTAAGCTCGCCATTCATTAGTTCGCCGCGATTGGTAGCTACGTTCGAAACAAATGCCGAAAAGGTGTTGGTGAACAACGAAGAGCAAGTGAGCGGAAAGAGCGTCGTCGATTTCTCTTCGCCGGTAATTTATCACTTTATCTCTGCCACTGGCAAAGAGATGATGGTGCAAGTAAATGTCTCTTATTCGGGATTGCCGATAGTAATCATCAATACTCCAAACAATGCTACAATTCCAAGCAAGCACTCCGATTGGTTGGAAAATGCTACGATAACAATCCTCAATCCGGATGGAACAGAAAGCTATTCGGGTACAACCAGCATTCGCGGACGAGGAAATGCAACGTGGAACTATCCGAAAAAGCCTTTCAACTTAAAGTTGGATAAGAAGTCGGAAATATTAGGCATGCCGAAACATAAAAGATGGGTAATGCTAGCCAATTGGAGTGATAGAACATTGATGCGAAACAAAGTTGCTTTCCGAATATCAGAATCAACGGGATTGGTGTGGACACCAAGAAACGTATATGTAGAAGTGATATTGAACGGCGAACACGTCGGCAACTATCTTTTGTGCGAGCATGTGAAGGTGGACGAGAATCGCGTAAACATTCAAGAGCTGGAAGAGGATGATGTGGATGGCGGATACTTGATGGAACTTGAGGCGTATTACGACGAAGAGTTTAAGTTCAAATCGAAAATCAGGGATTTGCCGTATATGTTTAGCGACCCCGACGAAGTGAACGAGGAACAATTTGCGTTTATGCAAAACTATATCAACGAAATGGAAGCATCGCTTTATGACGATGAACGATTTGCTCAACGCGAATACTTGAACTACTTGGATATTGATTCGCACATCGATTGGTGGTTTGTACAAGAGCTTACACGAAATTGGGAACCTAACCATCCAAGGAGTACATTTATGTACAAAGACAAAGGCGGAAAGCTATATACAGGCCCTGTGTGGGACTTCGATTGGAATACATTTATTCCAAGCACAGGATACACCAATCGAAATGCCATGTATTATGGACGCTTATTCCAAGACAAGGCATTCGATAAAAGAGTAAAAGAGCGTTGGGAAATGTTTAAGTCTAATTTCGATGAGATACCAGCATACATCGATTCGATAGCTGCTTACATTGCTCCTTCCGAAAAGCTAAATCATACAATGTGGCCCATTGGACAAGATGTAAATCACGACGAAGCATTATCGTTCGAAGAAGCTGTTAAGCTCATGAAAGATACGTACATCAAAAAAGTGCAATGGTTTGATACACAATATTAAATCTACGCTATATCGCCTCTTTTCCAAGCTTCTATAAGTTGGCGAGCAATGCTTAGCTTGCGAGGAAGCTCGGGAAGGTTGTCGCGACGGAAAAATGCTGCGGTACTCAACTCTTCGGCCTGTATAGCTATTTCTCCGCTTTCGTAATCGGCGGTGAAGCCTATCATTAATCCGCAAGGATAGGGCCAAGGTTGATTACCAAAATAGCGTATGTTGCAAATGCGTAAGCCGGTTTCTTCCATCACTTCGCGTGCTACACACTCTTCCAGTGTTTCGCCAGGTTCAAGAAATCCGGCAACTAATCCGTAGTGCGAACCGCGGAAGTTTCGAGCACGCACTAACAATGCTTCATCGCCTCGGCGCACCAATACAATGGTAGCGGTAGCAATAGGCGGATAAAGCTCGTGTTTACACGAAGGACACTTCTTCATAATGGCTTCCAAATGCTGAGTAGGCGAACCGCAAACGGGACAAAAACGAGTATGCGAATCCCAATAAAGCAATTCGTAAGCGCGTCCGCCATACTTATAATGTAGATACGGCAAATAGTCGTAAGCATCGCGCAAACCCATTAGCACAAAACCTTCGGGAAGTGTATTATCTAACTGAACAGCGGCGGCATACGCTTCTCCTCCCTCGAGTAGCGCAAAGCGATGAATAGTGCCCACTACGAGCGATTTTAGCATTTCGGCTTGTTGTACAGAGGGTAGTGCAAGGCGCTCTTCGCTAGCTTGACAAAGAATCAGTTTGTCGTTATGGAATAGAAACCATAAAGTATCGTGCATATTCATTTTTCTTATCTTGTTATTTTTCACGACAAAGGTAAGGAAAAATCTATATATTTTGACTAATTTTGCGCCCATGTTACATTTTGATAGTGATTATATGGAGGGTGCTCACCCAATGGTGATGCGCCGCTTGTGCGAAACCAATCTTGAACAAACCGTTGGATATGGTTGCGACGAATATACAAAACAAGCCAAGCAAAAGGTAAAAGAGGCTATCGGTATGCCCGATGCTGAAGTGCATTTCTTGGTAGGTGGTACTCAAACAAACGCTACGGTCATAGACGGCTTACTACGCCCACACGAAGGGGTACTTGCCGCTGAAACGGCTCATATCAATGTGCACGAATCGGGAGCTATCGAAGCAAGCGGACACAAAGTGCTTACCTTGCCGCAACATACCGGTAAGGTGCTTGCAAGCGAAGTGGAGAAGTATATAACCGACTTCTACCGCGACGAAACCTACGAACACATGGTGGCACCGGGAATGCTCTACATTTCGCATCCTACGGAGTATGGCACACTCTATTCGCTCGACGAGCTCACCGCATTGAGCAACGTTTGTCGCAAAGCCAATATTCCGCTCTATTTGGATGGTGCACGCTTGGGATATGGTTTGGCGGCACAAGGCACCGATGTTACGTTGAAGGATGTTGCACGCCTTTGCGATGTATTCTACATTGGTGGTACCAAGGTAGGAGCGCTCTTTGGCGAAGCCGTTGTAGCTACACGTCCGGGAATATTACCTCATTTCTTCCCGTTGATTAAGCAACACGGTGCGTTGTTGGCTAAGGGACGCTTGTTGGGTATCCAATTCGATACACTCTTCACCGATAATCTTTATCAAACAATTGCTTCGCACGCCATTACGCAGGCTATGAAGTTGAAGCAAGCATTTGTAGAGAAGGGCTATCGTTTGTTCATCGACTCGTTTACTAACCAACAATTTGTTGTGATGCCTAACGAGCAGATCGACCGCTTGATGCAACATGCCACCTTCGAGCTTTGGGGGCCTCGCGGCGAAACCGAAACCGTTGTACGCTTCGTTACTAGTTGGGCAACAACCGATGAAGCTATCGATGAATTGATAGAGAGATTGTAATATTTGAGATATTTTTTTCTTCGTCTTGATTAGCTAACTTTCCTTTTTGCCTTGATGCAAAAAGAAAGTTACAAAGACTATACCTTGGTTGTTAAGCATAAAAGATGTTTAGAACGACCGAAGGAAGTTAAAAAAATCAAGGGCTGGAGTCTCCGGTGCTAATCGGACAAAGCCATTAGCGGCCGGAGCTAAAAGTAGTCGTGGAGTAACCCCGGAAGTGCAGCCT
>JAFYML010000298.1 GCA_017556595.1 Bacteroides sp. | reverse complement strand
ATAACATCGGTGACTTCTCGCGATTGGACTACCAACAAGCCAAAGTCGATTTCAATGCCGACAGTGCGCAATACATGAAGCAACAAGAGTTGCTACACACCTCACGCATTCAGCTTAACGAGTTGATGGCCAACGAAGAGGTGGATCAACCCATCCAAACATCGGACAGTATTATCGATGTAAATGCTACATTGAACTTCGAAGAACTTTGGAATGCCACAATGGCTGTCAATGCCCAATTACTGAGAGCAGAATCGAGCAATAAATTGGCGCAATTGGATTACAAGAAAGTATGTTCGCGCGACTATCCTTACCTAAAGTTGAATGCAGGGTACGGCTATTCGCACAACAAATACGAGATTGCAGCCAATAGTCAACGTTCAAATTTCGGTCCTAACTTTGGTTTAACCGTTGGCTTCAAATTGTTCGATGGCAACCGAAACCGCGAACGCAAGAATGCAAGAATTGCTGTTCAAAACGCGCGATTGGAACGCGAAGAGTTGGAGCAAGCCTTACGAGCCGATCTCAGCAACTTGTGGCAAGCCTACCAAAACAACCTGCAGATGTTGAACTTGGAACGCCAAAACCTCATTGCCGCCAAAGACAATCACGACATCGCTATGGAGCGTTACATGTTGGGCGACCTCTCGGGTATCGAGATGCGCGAAGCTCAGAAAAGTCTGCTCGATGCCGAGGAACGCATCCTTGCCGCCGAATACAACACCAAACTTTGCGAAATATCGTTGTTGCAAATAAGCGGAAAGATTACCAAATACCTTGAATAATAAGCATAAAAAAAGAGGCGAATCGCCTCTTTTTTTTATTTCATTCCCCTTGCCTGCTTTATCCGTTCGTAGGCTTCGGTTATCAGTTTAAACTTCTCTTCCGATGCTTTTTGCACATCGGCACCAAGCGAAGCAACTGTATCGGGGTGGTGCTTCAATGCCAATTGGCGATAGGCCTTCTTCACTTCAGCATCGGTAGCACTCTCGCTAATCTCCAACACCTTATAGGCATCGGCCAACGACGAGCCACCAAGGCTAAGCATAGAATCGACCTCTTGTTCGGTCAGCCCCATGTAGCGGGCAATCTCCTTCAAGGCAACCACCTCTTTGGACTGCACCTTTCCGTCCGCTTTGGCTATATCGGCCAAGAAGCTGAGCAACTGAAGGCGTTGCTCGTAGTTCATGTGGCGGGCTATCTGTTCGGCACATTGGCGGATAGTGTTGCGATATGCACTGGGCGAGCGGGCATCCATCTGTTTCTTCTGTTCGAAGAGGTTCAGCAAAATCTCTTGCCCCTGCGTAACAGCCCTTTCGCCAAATGTAGTACGTAGGAAGTTGCGCACATACTCCATCTCGCTATGCATAATGCGCCCATCGGCTGCAATGACATAGGACGACATGGCCAACAGACTGAATAGAAAGCTGTTGCGATTGCCTTCATCGGTATCGCGTTCGCTGTTATACTCCACCACCTCGGGCTTTTCGAACAACGAGCCTATTCCGTAACCTAAAAGCGCACCCAATGGGCCTCCAACCATCCAGCCCAGAATGCCGCCGATCCATTTTGTTGCTCCCACAATATTAATCTTGAATTATGAATTTATTTTCTTGGCTTCAATTGCTTAAAGAAGTCATTACCCTTGTCATCTACCAAGATAAATGCCGGGAAATCTTCTACTTCAATCTTCCAGATGGCTTCCATACCCAATTCAGGATATTCCACACACTCGATACTCTTGATGTTGTTTTGTGCCAAGATAGCAGCAGGTCCACCAATAGAACCGAGGTAGAATCCACCATGTTTCTTACAAGCATCGGTCACTTGTTGGCTACGATTACCCTTTGCCAACATAATCATGCTACCGCCATGACTTTGGAACAAATCGACATACGAGTCCATACGGCCGGCAGTAGTTGGTCCCATAGAACCACAAGGCATACCAGCAGGAGTCTTAGCCGGACCGGCATAGTAGATAGGATGATCCTTGATGTATTGTGGCAAGTCTTCACCATTGTCGATACGTTCTTTCAACTTGGCATGTGCAATGTCGCGACCAACAATGATAGTACCATTCAATGACAAGCGAGTAGCCACCGGATATTTGGTCAATTCCTTCAAGATGTCGGCCATCGGTTGATTCAAGTTAATCTTCACTGCATCGCCTTCGCCGGCATTACGCAATTCTTCTGGAATCAGTTCGTATGGTTTGTCGTCCATCTTTTCAATCCAGATACCATCCTTGTTAATCTTACACTTGATGTTACGGTCGGCCGAGCAAGATACACCCAAACCGATGGGGCAAGAAGCACCGTGACGAGGCAAACGGATGATGCGTACATCGTGAGCCATATATTTACCACCGAATTGTGCGCCAAGACCAATCTTATGTGCCTCTTCCAACACTTGCTTTTCTAATTCGATATCGCGGAAAGCACGGCCACCTTCATTACCGGTAGTAGGCAACTCATCGTAATAGTGAGTCGAAGCCAACTTCACGGTAAGCAGGTTCTTTTCTGCCGAAGTACCACCGATTACAAATGCAATATGATAAGGAGGACAAGCTGCTGTACCAAGCGACTTCATCTTTTCAATCATGAATGGCACCAATGTAGCTGGGTTCAACACAGCCTTGGTTTCTTGATAGAGATATGTCTTGTTGGCCGAGCCACCACCCTTTGTCACACAAAGGAAGCGGTATTCCATACCTTCTGTAGCCTCAAGGTCTATTTGTGCAGGGAGGTTACACTTTGTGTTCACCTCATCGTACATAGTCAATGGTGCATTTTGCGAGTAACGCAAGTTCTCTTCTGTGTAAGTTTTATAAACGCCCAACGACAAAGCCTCTTCATCGCAATAACCGGTCCACACTTGTTGACCCTTCTCGCCATGAATAATAGCCGTACCGGTATCTTGACACAAAGGCAATTTACCTTTAGCCGCTACTTCTGCATTACGAAGGAAGGTCAATGCTACATACTTGTCGTTGTCGCTAGCTTCCGGATCGGCCAAGATTTTGGCTACTTGTTCGTTATGTTCACGACGCAACAAGAAGGAAACATCGCGGAAGGCTGCATTTGCCATAGCTGTCAAACCCTCTTTTTCAATTTTCAGGATAGGTTTTCCTTCAAACTCGCTTACAGATACATAATCCTTTGTAAGCAGATAATACTGAGTTTTGTCTTCTCCATGTTCGAACATGGGTTGATACTTGAATTCCATAGTTTTTAATTATGAGTTATGATTTATGAATTTTCTTCATTCTCTCTATCAATTCATCGCCAAGGGCCGATTTGGCTTCAATGTGTTTCAGCACAGCCGTAACGAACGAGTTGCTTTCAAAGTCGCCACGCACTTGTTCAAAGTCGAGTTTCTTTTCGCGTCTGCTTCCATCGGCACCAAATCCTGTCATAGCCGCAAGTGAGAACTCCTTCTTGGCATCTTCATACACCATGTGGTCGAGGCCCACTACAGCAGCTTTCCATTTCTCCACGATATTGATTACATCTGCAGCCGTCATCTCTTCAGGATGAATGCCATAGAACTCTTCCAAACGTTCGTATGCCCACGTCCATTCGTAAGTGTAATAGTTCTTATGCATACGTTCAAATTCGGCATTGATATACTTCAAGCGATTGATTTCTCCCCTTTCAATGCCACCAAGCAAGTAATCAATCTCTGTTTTAGGAGCAATCAAACCGCTGATATCCACCCATTCGCCCGAGCCTATCGAAGTATCCGGACGCAAGCGTGCACGAATCTCGTCATCATTCTTAAAGTCGATAGCCTCCAAACGCTTAATGAGCGAGTTGCCCAAGAATTTATGGATAGCCGTTTCGTAGAATTTGATACCCTTATTCAAGGCCGAGTTGGTAATCTTCGTATTATAATAGGAATAGACATCCGACAATTCGCCACTGGCATGACGCAACTCAAGCAAAATGTCGCGTCCCTTGAACATTTTCTGTATGGTATATGGACTCAATAGGTTATAGTTTATGAAGTCCAACCTATTGCTATCTGTACGTTTATCGCGTTTCGGCCATTTCTGTGCATCACGAATGGTACCTACACTTCGCAGATTTACGCCAGGCACCAGGTAGGTAGCATCGTCCTTCTCTATTAGGTACGAGAATGGCAAGTTTGTTGTATCACAATGCCCAGAGTGGCGTCCCATCACCAACGAGAAGGCACCCACACGAGCCGGCCACAAGATGTACGAATCGGATGTAGTTTTCGATCCTCTCTCCAACGTACCTTGGTGAATAGGCCCTAATTTATACATATGGTTACTTTGGTTCGAACCCGAACCGGCATTCATAAACGAGAACATACCGGCTATCAGCAAGGTCGATTTGTGGTGAGTCACCGTAAATGGACCGGCAAAGATGGCACATGCTTCTCCATTCTCGCCTTGGCAATTGCTGAAGAATAGCGAATCGCTGGCCGAATAGTTATGTCCTAACTTACAGGCTTGTCCCACGAAACAACGTGTCAGCATCGTTCCATCGTCGATATGGCTACCGCTACACACAATAAAATCGTCGCAAATCACTCCATGACCGATATATATAGGAGCCTCTGCATTACTGTTCAAGCTACCATCCTTCAAGCGGTTGGCACCACAAATGTTGGCATAGTCGCCAATGCGCACGTTCTCTATCACACCGGCATTCATAATGCGTACATTGTTACCGATAGTACCAACGTTCGAAGCATATTTCTGGCTATAGTAGTCGGTCAGTTCTTTCAAGCGGGCTGTCAATTCCGGACGATGGCGATACAAAGCCATGATGTAGGCCATGTGTGCCGATAGTTTATCGTTTATAGCCACTTCACGGCCACCGGTTTCGTTCAATACAGCTACCTCAATGCCATTACCGAAGGTACTTACACCATCTACCAACATCAAATCCACGTTTTCGATAAAGCAGTTATCCCCTATCACGTAATTGGCAATGTAGTTCTGAATATTCTCTACCAAGCAGTTGTTACCGATAGTCACGTTATGCAGTGTAGCCCAACGCAATCGGGCATGTTTATGGATTCCACCCGGCAATTCAAACTCATGTTCGAATACACCCAATTTAACTTCACCCGAAAAACGTGTATCGTGTACGTAGTTAGTGGTGAACGTTGGGGCTACCCACACCTTTTGCCAATCGTCGGCCAAGCAACCTTGTGCCTTCAACTGCCCAATTTCGTCCGATGTTAGATGTCTATATTCCATAATTTTGAATTTTATCACTAAGCACTTAACCGTTAATCACTAATATCATACGTCTGATACAAGAAGTCATTATACGGATATTTCTGCACATGCAATTGCTTCACACGTTCATAGACGGTAGTCTTCAGCAACTCCATGTTTATCTTTTCGCGTGCCGAGATAAAGAGGCAATTATCCTCCATGCGTGCCATCCACGTATTCATCAATTCTTGCAATGTCCAATTCTCTTTGGTACGTGGTGTCAAGTCATCTTCAGCTTTTTCAATATATGTGTATGCATCAATCTTATTGAAAATAATCATCATTGGCTTACCGGCAGCACCGATATCGGCCAATGTTTTGTTCACCACCTCTATCTGCTCTTCAAAGTCGGGATGTGAAATATCCACCACATGCAATAGCAGGTCGGCTTCGCGCACCTCATCAAGCGTCGATTTGAACGAATCCACCAAATCGGTAGGCAACTTACGGATAAAACCTACCGTATCACTCAGCAAGAAAGGCAAGTTTTCAATAATAACCTTTCGCACAGTTGTGTCGAGTGTAGCAAACAGTTTATTTTCGGCAAACACCTCGCTCTTGGCAAGCAAGTTCATCAAGGTCGATTTACCTACGTTGGTATATCCCACAAGGGCTACACGGATCAACCTTCCGCGATTTTTTCGTTGGGTAGCCTTTTGCTTATCTATTTCGGCCAAGCGTTCTTTCAACAACGACATACGGTTAAGGATGATACGGCGGTCCATTTCCAACTGAGTTTCACCAGGACCACGAAGACCTACCGAACCTTTACCGCCTCCGGCACCCGAGCCACCACCTTGTCGTTCCAAGTGCGTCCACAATCGTTGCAAGCGAGGCAACATATATTTATATTGTGCCAACTCCACTTGCGTTTTGGCATTAGCCGTTTGAGCGCGCATAGCAAAGATGTCCAAGATAAGCGACGTTCTATCCAAAATCTTGATTTTCAACTCGCCTTCTATATTGCGTATCTGCTTGGCCGACAACTCATCATCGAAAATCACCATACCAATTTCGCGTTCGGCCTCGGCCTCGTCCAAGACATATTGCTTTATCTCTTCAAGCTTTCCTTTTCCTACGTAAGTCACCGAATTGGGGCCATCCATCTTTTGTGTGAAGCGTTTCACCACCTGTGCGCCAGCCGTTTCGGCCAAAAAGGCCAATTCGTCCAAATACTCATTTGTGCGTCGTTCGTCCTGTGTTTTGGTAACAAGTCCCACAAGCACAGCTGTTTCGGTTTGTACTTCAGAAATTACAAATTCTTTCATTCTCGTTTTTTTATTTCTAATCCGCTACTATTTCAACAAAATCAGCTACAAAAATAATCATAGATTATTATCTAACAAAAAAGATAGCCGTTTTCTTTACGATTTACGAACAAATTTTCCTCTCAGTTGCCGAAGATAAATTACTGCCTTCCGGAAAAGAAACTATTTTATTGCCGAGAAAAATTAAAATCACAGTGTGGTTTCATGAAATCGCACTGTGATTTTATGAAACCACGTCGTGGTTTTGTAAAATCACGGCGGTATTTTAATTTTATGTAACGACCTAAAACTTTCTTCTCGGCACTTAAAAAGTATTTCGCTAACCATAAAGCAGAAAATCGCGCGTGAATCGAACGAAATTTATGTATGTTTTTTTTATCAATACTAGGACTACATACATAAAGCATTCACCACTCCAAACAACGCCTTGGACATACAACCAAAAGCAGGCATAAATTCATCACATTTTTGCAACATAGCAAGAGAGTACTACATAGAAAGCGGAATGTTAAAAAGAATAAATAATGAATATATATACGCGACACAAGTACTTGTTATAGTGCATTTTCGGCTTTCTGTGATTAAAAAACCGCTGCTATAAGTGTTAAAACCTTCATTCAACGAGGCAAATTTACTAATAATAGGAAATCAAAACGTCATATATGCTATACAAAATATGCTTATTTAGTTAAATGCGTTGACATTCTGATATAATTGAAAGATTTTTTTGCCATTGCTATTGCCATTTTTAGAAATATTAGTACTTTTGCATTTCATTAGAGTATTGAAACAATTAACGTAAAGTTTAACTTTAAGAGAGAATTTATGAAAAGAAAAATCATGCTGTTATTGGCCTGTCTTTTTGTTGGGATAGGCTTAGCAACTGCCCAAACTCAGACCGTTACAGGTGTTGTAATTTCTGAAGAAGACGGGCAACCAGTAATCGGAGCATCGGTTTTGGTAAAAGACACCCAATTGGGTACTATTACCGGTATCGATGGTTCTTTTAAATTAACTAATGTGCCGAGTTCGGCAAAAACTATTGTTATTTCATACATTGGTATGCAAACAGTAGAAACTGCCATCAAGGAAAACATCAAGGTTTACATGAAGTCAGATAGCGAAATGCTCGACGAAGTAATGGTAGTAGCTTATGGTACTGCTAAGAAGTCTGCATTTACAGGTTCTGCATCAGTTGTAAAGGGCGAAGAATTGGAAAAGCGCCAAGTATCAAACTTGACTAACGCGTTGTCTGGTACCGTATCAGGTGTACAAACAACTAGCGCAAACGGTCAACCAGGTACTTCTGCAACTGTACGCATCCGCGGTATCGGTTCTATGTATGCAAGCAACACTCCGTTGTATGTAGTAGATGGTATGCCTTTCGAAGGTGATATCTCTTCTATCAATACACAAGACATCGAGTCTATGACTGTATTGAAAGACGCTGCTGCAGCTGCTTTGTATGGTGCTCGTGGTGCTAACGGTGTTATCTTGGTAACTACTAAGAAAGGTAAGACTGGCGAAGCTACTATTACTGCCGAAGCTCGTTGGGGTGTAAATAGCCGAATGATTAAGAACTACGATGTATTGGAACGTCCAGACACATACATGGAACAACTTTACACCGCTTTATATAATGGCTATTACTACAACACTGGCTATACAGCAGAAAATGCTCACCAAACTGCTAACTCTAAGATTAACTCAGCATTGGGTTACCAAATCTATACCGTACCAACTGACCAATACCTCATTGGCCGCAACGGTCGTTTGAATCCTAACGCTACTTTGGGTTACAGCGATGGTAAGTATTACTATACTCCAGACAACTGGGCTGACAACTCATTCTCGAACGAAATGCGTCAAGAATACAACATCAGCGCACGTGGCGGTACAGAAAAGATGAACTACTACATCTCTGCTGGTTATTTGACAGATAACGGTGTTATCGCTAACTCAGGTTTCGACCGTATCTCTACTCGTTTGAACGTTGACTATCAAGTAAAAGAATGGTTGAAGATTGGTTCTAACATTGGTTACACCAACTCTACAAGCCGTTATCCAGGCGAACAAACTTCTACCAACTCTTCTATGAATGCCTTCTACATCGCTAACATGATTGCACCGGTTTATCCGATGTTCGTTCGCGATTCAAGTGGTTCTATCATGCGCGACCCTAACACTGGTCGTCCAGTTTATGACTATGGTTCAAAAGCACATAGTACAAACTACTCACGTAACTTTATGTCTATCTCTAACCCTGCTAGTGACTTGGCTTACAACAAGACAGAGTATTTGATGGACATCCTCGATGCTAAGTGGTTTGCTAACGTTGATATCTTTGACGGCCTTTCATTCAAGGCTTCACTCGGTTTGCACATCGACAACACTCGCTACCACGATGTTGGTAACAAGTACTATGGTCAAAGTGCATCTTATGGTGGTTCTATTACTCAAGAAAACACTCGTAGCTTCGTATTGGAACAACAATATTTGTTGAACTACAGAAAAGAGTTCGGTAAGCACAACATCGAAGCATTGGTTGGTTACGAAAGCATGGAATACAATTCAGAAGACCTCTATGCATATGGTTATAATATGTATAACGACAACAACTGGACTGTAAGTAACGTTATCGACAAGATCAATGGTTCTGGTTCATTTGGCGAAATTGCTCGCGTAGGTGTTCTTTCACGTGTAAGCTACGATTTCGATACTAAGTATTATGTAAGTGCTTCTTATCGTCGTGATGCTTCTTCTCGTTTCCACCCAGACAATCGTTGGGGTGACTTCTTCTCGTTCAGTGCTGCATGGGATATCGCTAAGGAAGGTTTCATGAGCGATGCAGAATGGGTGAACATGTTGAAGTTGAAAGCATCTTATGGTGAACAAGGTAACGATGGTATCGGTAACAACTATGCATACGTTGACCAATACCAAGTAACTGGTACTGATGGCGTATTTGCCGATGGTACTTTGACTTACAAAGGTAACAAGGACATCACTTGGGAAACTTCAAAGGCATTCAACGCCGGTGTTGACTTCTCATTGTTCCAAGGTAAAGTTGGTGGTACTGTAGAATACTTCAGCCGTCAAACTTCAGACATGCTTTACAACAAGCCTATGGCTCCATCTAACGGTTACACATCATTCCCAATGAACATTGGTTCTATGCGTAACTCAGGTGTAGAAATCGAATTGAACTATACTCCTATTGAAACTAACGACGTGAAGTGGACAATCAACGCTAACGCTACTTTCTTGAAGAACGAAATCGTTGAATTGCACCCTGACCTCAAAGGTAAGATGATTAGCGGTAGCCAAATCTATCGCGAAGGCGAATCTATCTACCAATTCTATATGGTAGAATATGCAGGTGTTGACCCTGAAACAGGTTTGGCACAATACTGGGCAGCAGAAGTTGACAAGGATAAGAATGCTATCCCTGGCACAGAATACAAGACTGACAACTGGTCTGATGCATACAACACTAACCGCAAGGGTACTGGCGACATCATGGCTGATGTTTATGGTGGTATCGGTACTACAGTAGAATTCTACGGATTCGACTTCTCAGTTCAATGTGCTTACCAATTTGGCGGTAAGATGTACGACAGCGGTTATGCTTCATTGATGCACGGTGGTTCTTCAAGCGATGCTGGTCAAAACTGGCACAAGGATATCTTGAATGCTTGGTCGCCTGAAAATACAAGCAGCAACATTCCTCGTTTGGACGCTATCGATGAATATACTAATGCAACATCTACTCGCTTCATCACAAGCTCAGACTATTTCTCTATCAACAACATCACTTTGGGTTATACATTGCCTAAGCGTTGGACAAGAGCATTGGGTGTAGAAAGCTTGCGTCTTTATGGTGCTGCCGACAACGTAGCTCTCTTCTCAGCTCGTCAAGGTTTCGACCCACGTATGGGTTACACATCAGCAACTTCATCTACTTACTCAGCATTGCGTACCATCTCTGGTGGTGTGAAGTTGACATTCTAAATCTATGTTCAATCGATATAAAAGAAAAAACAATATGAAAAAATTAAATAAAATAGCACTTTTCGCCTTGTCTGCACTTACGCTTGTAGGTTGTGCCGACTTGGATACTGAACCGCTAGGCAAGACCGTTACTGCGGATCAGAAAGAAGAAGTACTTGCAGCCGACCCTACTCGTATCGAGGCAGGTGTAACGGCTATCTGCTCTAACTTCACCGTATATGGTGCAGTAGGTGGCGAAGACCAACACAACGACTTCGGTTACCCTGCTATCATGATGTTGCTCGATCACCGTGGCACTGACTTGGTAAGTTTTAATATTGGTTACAACTGGTTCAGCTATCCGTTGACTTATAGCGACGTACAAGCTACAAACACTGGTACATACCTCATTTGGAACACATTGTTCAACCAAATCTTTACTGCTAACGCTATTTTGGGTGTATTGGATCCTGAAACAGAAGACCCAACTACTCAATTCTATTTGGCACAAGCTTTGGCTATCCGTGCGTTCGACTACTTCAACTTGGTACAAGTTTACCAACACACTTATGTAGGTCACGAAAGCGCATTGGGTATTCCATTGGTTACACCTGAAAATGCTGCAAAAGTAGCAACTGAAGGTATCGCACGTTCTACCGTTGAAAAGACTTACGAATTCATCCTCGATGATATCAACAAAGCTATCGAATTGCTCGAAGCTACCGATGTTGAACGCGCTGACAAGCGTTACGTAAGCTTGGACGTAGCATACGGTATCCGTGCTCGTATCAACTTGGTTATGAACAATTGGGAAGCTGCTTACAACGACGCACAATCAGCTATCAAGGCTTCTGGTTCTAAATTGATGAGCATGAGTGCAGCTTCTAAGCCAGGTTTCATCGACATCGAAGACAATGCTTGGATGTGGGGTGTATTGATTACTGAAAAAGACCGTGTATCAACTACCGGTATCTGTAACTTCCCTTCACACATGGGTTCATTCAACTACGGTTATGCTTCAGTAGGTGCATGGCGTTTGATCAACAAGAAGTTGTTCGCTTCAATTCCTGAAAGCGACGTTCGTCGTGGTTGGTTCCTCGATACAGAAAGCAACTCTGTAAACTTGACCAAGGCTCAATTGAACTATGTTCAAAACGACGTTAAATGTCCTCCATACACTCAAGTGAAGTATGCAGCTATGAACGACGAAATGGGTACTGACGACAATGCTTGCGACATTCCTTTGATGCGTATCGAAGAAATGTACTACATCATGTACGAAGCACAAGCTATGAACGGTGACCCTGCAGGTGCTGTTACTGCATTCAACAAGTTCATCAACACTTATCGTGATGCTGAATACTTGTGCGAAGCTACTACTAAGGAAGAGGTACAAGAAGCTATCTGGAATCAACGTCGTATTGAATTCTGGGGCGAAGGTTTGTCATGGTTCGATATCAAGCGTTTGAACAAGGGCGTAAATCGTTTGGGCGGTGGTTTCCCTGAAACTGCAGTGTTCAACTTCGATCCAAATGCGCCTGAACTCATCTTGCGTATTCCTTACTCAGAACAACAATACAACCCACTTCTTGAGAATAACGAAACAATCGCAATACCTCAACCAATTCCTGATGAAACTGAGGAATAAAATAATGTTTAACCCTAAGTAAAAAATCAACATAATGAAGACATTAAAACAAATTCAATACTTGTTTGTAGCTGTACTTGCTATGGCAATGGCCGCTTGTACAGACAACAGTGTAGAGGAAGTGTTTGTGCCGGTTGAATTGGAAGGTCAAGGCGTTTACTTCGCTAAGGCTACCAAGCTTAACTACGAAGTAGAAGGAACCGAAGGTTCTATCGACTTCAAGGTACTCCGCACCGAATCTGATGGTCCTGCTACAGTAAATGTTTGTAGTACTACTGAAACAACATTGTTTACCATTCCTTCTACTCTTTCATTTGAATCGGGTGCTAAAGAAGCTACACTTACCATTAACTATGCTAACATTGTTCGTGGTTTGAAGTACGACTTTAACATCTATT
>JAFYML010000297.1 GCA_017556595.1 Bacteroides sp. | reverse complement strand
GTGCCGATACGGTGGGTTATAGTCGCAAGGGAGTGTTGACGCGTCCTTCGCGCATAGCAGCATTGCCTATTGGCTATGCCGATGGTTTGAATCGTCACCTTGGAAATGGTAGTGCTTATTGCTTGGTGAACGGACAAAAGGCATATTATGTAGGTAATATATGCATGGATGTGTGTATGATAGATGTTACCGATATTGATTGTCGCGAAGGTGATATGGTGGAAATATTTGGTGATAATCTACCTATTACCGTGCTTTCCGATGCGTTGAACACGATTCCTTACGAAGTGTTGACTACCATCTCTAACCGAGTGAAGCGTGTCTATTTTCAAGGATAAGTATTGGTGTTGAAGTAGTAATTTATTATATTTGCAATCAAAATTTTAAATGTCATAAGTATATGAATAGTTTTATTCCGTTTAGTTTTTTGCCTAGTGGCTCAGAGTGGATTATTATCCTGTTGGTAATCTTGTTGTTATTTGGTGGTAAGAAGATTCCTGAACTGATGAAAGGATTGGGTAAAGGAGTGAAAAGCTTTAAAGAGGGCGTAAACGAAGCAAAAGAAGAAATCAATAAGGCTAAGGACGAGATTAAGGAAGACGTAGAAAATAAGTGATTAGTGTTTAGTGCTCAGTGATAAACGGCTAATCGTTAATCGCTAATCACTAAATAAATTCTTGTTATGGCTGCTTCGGAGATGAGCTTTTGGGATCACTTGGACGTGTTGCGCCAAGTGCTATTTCGTGTGTTGGGCGTATGGTTGGTTTTGGCCGTAGGCTATTTCATTGCTATGCCCTATCTGTTCGATCAAGTGATTCTTGCTCCTTGCCATAACGATTTCATTTTCTATCAGTTATTGCGCGATGTAGGTGCTTATTTTAATTTGTCGGGCGATTTCTTTACGCAAACATTCAGCGTAAAACTGATAAACATTAACCTTGCGGCTCCTTTCTTTATTCACATGTCCACCGCCTTCTGGATGTCGGTGGTAACGGCTACACCTTACCTCTTTTATGAATTGTGGAAATTCATCAGCCCGGCTCTCTATCCCAACGAACGAAGAGGAGTGAGGAAGGCATTGTGCTTAGGTTCGGTAATGTTTTTCATCGGTGTAGCGGTGGGCTATTTTATGGTTTATCCGTTAACACTTCGTTTCCTTTCTTCCTATCAACTTAGCGTTGCTATTGAAAATCAAATATCCTTGAACTCGTACATCGACAATTTTATGATGTTGGTACTTTGTTTAGGATTGGCTTTCGAGTTGCCATTAGTCACTTGGTTGCTCTCTTTGTTGGGGGTAGTGCACAAAGACCTCTTGAAGAAATACCGTCGACATGCCATTGTGTTGCTTGTTATTCTTGCCGCGGTAATTACGCCTACGGGCGATCCTTTTACGCTGACCATTGTAGCTATACCTTTGTATTTGCTCTATGAGTTCAGTATTCGGATGGTGAAAAGTAAACCAACCACTTAACGATGGAAACCATCAAACAACTTCGGGTTTGCTATCACGAGGCAGACAATTCCTATTTATATGTATCGCGTAAGGACGATGATGCGGATGCACGTTTGTCTGTACGTTATAATGTAGCTGGTGTGAACGATGCGTTTACGCCAACTTGCGATTTGTTATGGCCTGGTGCAACGTTGAACTTACTCGATGTTGCGGTGGATGAACATGGCATTCTTACCCCTCGTTTGTTTATTTTAGAACCCGATTACTTATTAGATATCAGTTCGCTGGCCGAGTGTTTTCGCGAGTATGGACATCATCCGGCCAACTATATGCATGCGCGTTTGCAACCTTCCGAAAACACCATGCCGTTGTTGCTCGGTAATATCGCGAACCTCTTCTTAGACGAATGGATTCATAGCGAAGAACATCCAAATTACTTGGAAGTGATGCAAAAAGCTTTCCGCACTTATCCAATCGAATTGGCTACTTGTGCCGATTTAAAAAATAGTGTTAAGGAAAAAGAATTTTTCCAAGCATGCAAAATGCATTTTGAGCATATTCGCCAAACGGTAAACGAAACTTTTATTGCATCGGGATATCAATTGGATAAATCGGATGCGCTTTTGGAACCCTCCTATATTTGTGAGCCATTGGGTTTACAAGGGCGATTAGATTATATGCAACGCGACATGAGTGCATTCATTGAAATGAAATCGGGAAAAGCCGATGAGTTTTCTATACGCGGCAAGGTTTTGCCGAAAGAGAACAACGAAGTGCAAATGTTGCTTTATCAAGCTGTACTTCACTATTCAATGAATCGTCCACTCGAAGAGGTGGATGCTTACTTGCTTTATACACGCTATCCAATGCTTTATCCGGCACGTGTGTCATGGAAAAAATTGTGCGAGGTGCTCGATGTGCGTAATGCAATCGTAGCCAATGAATATGGCATTCAGTTGCGTAACAATCCTGAATATGTAGCTCAAAAGTTAAAGGAGATAACGCTCGATGTCTTGAATCAGCGAGGGATAAATAGCATTTTATGGCAACGCTATCAAGCACCACAAATAGTCGCATTTGGTGCTAAATTGCAATCGCTTACGCCGTTGGAATATAGCTACTTATGTGCACTCTATAACTTTATTACACGCGAATTGTATTTGACTAAAGCAGGCGAATCCGATTATGAGCGTTATGCTAGTGCTTCTGCTTTGTGGTTGGCTTCGTGGGAGCAAAAGTGTGTAGCCGGTGAAATTCTTTACGATTTGCAATTGGTGGATAATCAAGCGGCTAAGATGCATAAACCCTACTTGTTGTTGAAACAGCATTGCGAGGATGCAACCAACGAATGGCTTTCAAACTTCCGTTTGGGCGATGCCGTGGTGTTGTATCAACGTAATAATCCGAGCGATAATGTTACCAATAAGCAAGTGTTCAAAGGAAATATCGAAACGCTTTCCGATGGTGAGGTACGTGTTCGGTTGCGCTCACCTCAACGTAATTTGCGTGTGCTTCCTGCCGATAGCCTTTATGCTATTGAGCACGATTATATGGATACGGCTTTCCGTAGCATGTATCAAGGATTGGCTATCTTTATGAATGCAACGAGTAATCGTCGCGATTTGTTGTTGGGTGTGCGTCCTCCCGAATTTGACGAATCATTGGATGGTGATATTGCTTCTGTTTCGGACGATTTCACGCGTGTAGCATTGAAAGCCAAGGCGGCTAAAGATTACTTTTTGTTGGTAGGGCCTCCAGGTACAGGGAAAACATCGCGTGCATTGCGACAGATGGTAGAGACATTTCATGCCGAAGGCAAGCAACTATTGTTGATGGCTTATACCAATAGGGCCGTAGATGAGATTTGCAAGGCATTAACATCGTCCACTCACCAAATTAACTTTATCCGAATGGGGAGTGAATTGGCTTGCGATGAGCAATATCGTTCCTATTTAGTGGAAGAGGTATTGGCCGATTGTACTACACGCAAGCAAGTGCAAGAACGTTTGTCCAATTGTCAATTGTTTGTTGGTACGGTAGCTACTCTTTCCAATAAGCCGGAGTTGTTTCGTTTGAAGCATTTCGATGTAGCAATAATCGATGAGGCTTCGCAAATATTAGAGCCACAATTGTTGGGATTGCTTTGCCAACGAGATGAAGCCGGTGGTAATGCGATTGATAAATTTGTGATGATTGGCGATCATAAGCAATTGCCGGCCGTAGTGTTACAACCCGATGAACAAACCGAAGTGTGCAACGAGGCGTTGCGAGAAATAGGTTTGACCAACTTAAGACATTCACTTTTCGAACGCTTGTATCGTTCGTCTCATAGCTCATCGCGAGCGGTTGATATGCTTTGTCGTCAGGGACGCATGAATCCGCAAGTAGCTTATTTCCCCAATGAAAACTTCTATGGTGGTAAGTTACAAATCGTGGGATTGCCTCATCAATGCGAGGATTTACCTGCGTTGCAAACCTCATCTGTTTATAGCGAGTTGGCGCATTATCTTGGCAAGCGAATTGCTTTTCATCCTTCTACTCCCGAATCTCAGCTATTGCCATTGAAATACAATCGAAGTGAAGCCGTTTGGACGGCAAAGATCGCGGAGGCAATCTATCATCATTACACCGCTACTTGCGGAGGATTTTTACCCGATACTACTCTGGGAATCATTGCTCCCTATCGCAACCAGATAGCATTGATTCGTCGCGAGTTGGCGAATATAGGTATCGATGCTCTCTGTCGCATTCATGTAGATACGGTGGAGCGTTTTCAAGGAAGTGAGCGCGATGTTATTATCTATTCGTTTTGTGTGAATCATCCATCGCAATTGAAATTCTTATCCAACCTGACCGAGGAGGATGGTGTGCTTATTGATCGCAAATTGAACGTAGCACTTACCCGTGCTCGCAAGCAAAT
>JAFYML010000296.1 GCA_017556595.1 Bacteroides sp. | reverse complement strand
CCTATGCGGAAACAACAAGAAGTTACCTAACGTTTTGAAAAAACAGTCCAGACGCGTTCGTCGGGGTCGCCCATGCTGTTCGGCCATTAAGGGCAAGAACAAGCGTGAGGCTATTGTGCAGCTGATTCAACACTTCCACCAAACCTACTACGATGCCCAATGTCGTTGCTACTGCTGGCAAGCGGTGAGCGTATCGTCCAGCGCATTCTGTGCCATTGTCTATCTGCTGCTGACCGATAACCAACTGCTGCATTACAACAGCTATGCTGACTATCATCGCTTGCTATGCGAAGCCATCGACGAAACACTTCTTCCCGGAAAGCGTGCCATAAACAAGCTGATTGCATCGGTATGCGGTTTTGGCAAATCGCTCACCGAAATCACCCCAACGGACTTGCTGCTACCCGCTACGGAGTTTACTCCTATTTCGCCCAAACAGCACCAAAAGTGGCTCACTTTCTACAACGAATTGCAAACGAATCTTAACGAAAACGGCTAAAAGAGTTCCAAAAAATAAAACTTGTTATTGCCGATTTTTGGGAACTATCTGCCCCAATAAGTTGTCGCACCTTTGCCCATGCAAATGACGAACATTTGCTCAGCGCTGAAAAACCGAAAAATGAATTAAAAAAGAGTAATAACGAAAATGACAGCTTTATTTTTTGTAAGAAAACAGGGCGAACCCATTGAGGTTCAGACGCAAGAGGGCGTGAGTAAGCGATGCAGCATTGAGTTGCAAGCCTTTGGTAAGAAAGATTTCGAAGCCTCGTTTGTGGCGGATTTATGGGGCAACGATGCCGGATGCCGATACTATAGCGGCGACCTGGTAGTGGCAACGCTTCACTTTCGAGTGCGTGAACACGAAGGTCGCAGTTTCCAAAATGTGCAAGTAAAAGAAATAAGAAAAGTGAACTAAAAGGATTAGCATTATGAATAAGATAATAGTAAAAGGCAATGCCACGATTTATGAAAACAATTTTTCATTCAACCCCATTTATCCAGTAGAGGTAGTAAGCAAACCGCAAGTGTGCTACGGACAAGCACTGCTGAATAGCAACGGAACGTTCGAGTTTATGCGCAAACCACGCAAGAAACACCGCGGCATACTGATAAAGAAATTGGCTCATGGCCGATTGTCTGCCACCAAAGACGGAGCCATTCTGCTGACACTGAAAGTGTATAAGGATGAGGGCATAGACATTGCCGATGCCATAACCATGGAAGCCATTAGCGCAGCAAAAGCCATTGTATAACGCTAAAAAGTGACTATTCATGATTGGATACCTGAACAATAATTTCGATAAGGATTGGAAACTCTGTACGCAAGAGAAATTCTACGAACTGCTGGGCAATGGAGCGGTGGCAAATGCCATCGCCGCTGTTCGCAGTGGCGACAGAAACGCCAAGCGCCGACTACCGGCACTGGTGCTGTGTGGTGTGCTGAACGAAGCAAAATACAAGGAGTATATGGCGCAATGCCAAGCCAACGGAACAAAACCAAAGGGCAGTCGTCGCGAAGAGTTTCTGCTGTCCAACGGTCTGTTTATGATGGATTTTGACCGCACTGAAGGCGAAGCTTACGCATTGTACGAAAAGTTTCTGCGCACCATGCGCGAGAACAACATCGACACCGATGGCTTCCTGGCATTGGCGCATCGCACGCCCAGTGGTCACGGCTTGCGCTTGCTGCTGCGCCGTCGCGAGGGTAGCACGATTGAGGCCGATCAGCATTGGATATCGGCGATGATGAACGAGCCCATCGACGGTGTGTG
>JAFYML010000295.1 GCA_017556595.1 Bacteroides sp. | reverse complement strand
CTTGGCGGAGGGTTGCTACTATTCAATGTTCAATAATTGCACCTCGTTGGAAACTGCCCCCGCTCTTCAGGCTACTACTTTGGCACCTTTTTGCTATAGTTATATGTTCAAGAATTGTACCTCGCTGACCGCAGCACCCGTCCTTCCGGCTACAACCTTGGCGGATAATTGCTACTATGAAATGTTCTATGGTTGCAGCAATCTAAATAGTATCACCATGCTGGCTACGGACATCCCTGCTAGCAATTGTTTGCAGAATTGGGTATATAATGTGGCTGCAACGGGTACATTTACCAAAGCCGCAGCAATGACATCGCTACCTACCGGTAAAAACGGCATCCCATCAGGATGGACGGTACAAGATTATTCCGCAATTCCCCAATAAAATCATATTTCCCCATAAAAAGCTACTTCCATTGGAGGTAGCTTTTTTTGTTGCATCATCTACCAATCCACGGGTTAAAAACCGCGGTTATTGAAGTCCTCGTCCTTTTCGCTATGCTCAATAACTCGTCAGATGGTATGTTGTAGGGACGTATCGCATCGCGTTCATCGAACAATACACACCTTATTCACGAACAAATTATTTCATCATAAGCCAAGAATAAATTCGTCCTTTTGCGGAAAGAAAGTTTTAACCGACCGCATAAAATTAAAATCACGCTGTGATTTACTAAAATCGCATCGTGATTCTATGAAATCACACCGTGATTCCGTGAAATCACGTCGCGATTTTGTTTTTTCTCAAAGAGTTTTTATTTTTGTTGCGTGAAACAATAATTTTAATTCAGAAGAACAACAAACAAATTAACACGCAAAAGAGATGACAAAGTACGTAAAACAAGAAATGAACGACCTAAATGGTAGCGGCAAAAAACGAGCATACTACCGTTTGGAAACCATCCGCAACCTGAGCGGAGAAGAGTTTATTGAGATTATGGCCGGCCGACATGCAGGTGTAAATCCTGCAATGGTGAAGCAAGTACTCTACCAAGTAGCCGAAGACATGGCCTTTTATATGGCTATGGGCTATACCGTCACACTTGATGGTATTGGCACTTTTCGTCCTTCGTTAGGCATGAAGCGCGGTAAGCAAATGGAGGAAATGGACGAAAATGCCACCAAACGTAATGCGCAAAGTATCTGTGTGGACAACATCAACTTTAGGGCGGCTAAACGACTGATAAAGCGAACCAATTCCGAATGTGAATTGGAAAGAAGTGGCACCCACAAACTTCATCAATCGCCCTATAACAAAGAAGAGCGTTTAAAATTGGCACAAGATTTTCTCGAAGAACACCCTTATATGCGTGTAGAGAATTATATCTCATTAACCAAACTGAGCCGAGCAAGCGCCACAAGAGAATTGCGCGAATTAAGCAAACAGCCCGATAGCGGCATTGGATGGACGGGGCGAGGAAGCAGTAAGTTATATGTAAAAAAGGAAAGAGAAACACTTCCACTCGACACTAGCCACTAAACGCTTACGAAAGCGGATTTTTAGGGAATTTGTGCAAGTTTTATAAATAGTATTTATATTTGCGTTGTAAATAATCATATTTACAACGTATTTATTACGTATTTAAAAGTTTAATAAAAGATTGGATTACACACATGCCTCGTGAGAGGCGTGTGTATTTTTTTATTTAATCGCTGTTTTTATTTGAAATATTTTTCGTTCTTATTCCAAAAAAAGCTATTTTTGCAAGGTATAACGAAACCGCGAAAGTATTTTTTATTTCAATATTTAACCAAGTAGAATTCGGCATTGGCTAGCTGAATTCGCCTATAAATTTAATGCTTATGAAGAAAGTAATGTTTATCGCGTTGGCTCTATTCCTTGCTGCAGGTACCGCCGACGTCAGCGCACAGAATCTCCTGAAGAAACTTGAGAAAACCGTGAAGAAGGAGGTGGAAAATCGTGTTCAAAAAGAGGTGAAGAAGATTGTAGGTAAGGACAAGGAGGAGGCAGTCGGCGAACAACAACAGCAATCAACAACCAAGCCTGCACTACCAAAAATTGCGAAGAGTAAAAGCGAATCATCGGACGATGTATTCTCGGTAGCAAGCAAGCGTGTATCGGCCTCTAACCTAGCTACAATGGTGGAATATGGTCCTACTACGGGCAAACTGAATGGTCACGAATGGGTGGATTTGGGATTGCCATCGGGCACCCGATGGGGCACTTGCAACGTAGATGCCGCTGCTCCCGAACAGCCAGGCAAACACTACTCGTGGGGAGAGACAGTTACAAAGACTTCGTATGCGGCTGAAAATACGAAAACGTATAGCAAGGCGATGAACGACATTGCTGGAAACCAAACGTACGACGTTGCTACTCAGAAATGGGGAAAGGGCTGGCGAATGCCTACCGAAGAGGAACTAAGGGAGTTACTCCAATACTGCAACGATAAATATGTGCAGAAAGGTGGTCGCTGGGGAAGAGAATTTACCAGTGTCATCAACAACAAATCGATATTCTTACCGGCAACTGGCTCCAAGGAGGGTACAAAGCTTGAAGAAGCTAACGGATGCGGCCTCTATTGGACATCGACTCCTTATACCGACAACAAGAATAGTGGCGCACATATGTACACCTTTGGAGCGGCATTGGGCGAACCGAGCATAGCCGAGCGATATAGCGGCTTTGCTATCCGTCCGGTAACCGATTACGACGTAAAGACGGATATTCCAAGCGATGGCGAAACAAACGGCCATAAGTGGGTGGACTTGGGATTGCCGTCAGGATTGAAATGGGCCACATGCAACTTAGGCGCTGATGCTGTGGATCAGGATGGCGGTTACTATCGCTGGGGAGCGATTACTACTTACTACGAAGGCGAAAAGTATGCCAAGGATGATATACAAAAGGATATTACCGGCGATGCTAACTATGATGCTGCAACGGCGCATTGGGGAAGTGCTTGGTTCATGCCTACTGTGCAAGACTTTGCCGAGCTAATGGAGAACTGTACTTGGGAATGGACAAACATTGGTCGTCGCAAGGGTCTGAAAGCGACTAGCAAACTCAACGGAAAGTATATCTTCTTGCCTGCTTCGGGCGAGATGAACTATAACTGCGATGCGTCTCATCTGTCGCAAGATATTAACAAGGAGTTATATTATTGGACTTCTTCTCACATGCCTGGATGGCAGAACGCGAGCGATGCGTATCTCATTATTGCGCTTAAAGAGAATGTTTATTTCGGCTCGAAGGGACGCAAGTCTTATGGTTTCTGCATCCGTCCGGTAACGAAGGGAAGGTGATTGAAAGTGACTAGCTACTAGTAACGGCTAATCACTAAACACTAGTCACTAAATAACATTCAGTTATTCAGTTTATTTTCGAGGCATTATTAAATCGTGATTTCGCCCGCAATGGGTTTCTGCATCAGGCGGCGAACCTCCTCGGGCGAATAGTTGTGTCCCAACAGGAACATGAGTTTTGTAACGGCCGACTCGGTGGTGGTGTCGTAACCGCTTACCACGCCCACTTGTTGCAGGTAGTAGCCCGTTTCGTAACGCTCCATCTCCACGCTGCCGGCACTGCACTGGGTGACATTGACAATGACCATTCCCTCTTGGGTAGCGCGACGAAGACGGCTCAAGAACCATTCGCTAAGGGGGGCATTTCCCGAGCCGTAGGTCTCCAACACAACGGCTTTCAAACCGGGAATGGAGAGGATGGCATCGACTACGTTTTCTTGTATGCCGGGGAAGAGCTTCAAGATGGCTACATTGGTGTCGAGCAGGTAGTGGGGATGCAAACGCGAGGGTGTTTTTTCGCGATGTATCTGCATGTAGTCGTACTTGATATGGATGCCTATCTCGGCCAAGTGGGGATAGTTGTACGAACGGAAGGCGTTGAAGTTTTCGGCATTGAGCTTGGTGGTGCGGTTGCCGCGCATCAGGTGGTTCTCGAAGAGCACGCACACCTCGGGCACCATGGGGCGGCCATCGGGGTGACAAGCAGCGGCTATTTCAATGCTCGTAATCAGGTTTTCTTTGCCGTCGGTGCGCAACACGCCAATGGGGAGCTGCGAACCTGTAAGGATAACGGGCTTACCCAGGTCCTCGAGCATAAAGCTAAGCGCCGAGGCGGTGTAGGCCATGGTGTCGGTGCCATGCAACACAACGAAGCCGGTGTATTGGTCGTAGTTGTCGTTCACTACCTTCACAATCTTTCGCCATGCATCGGGATTCATGTCCGACGAGTCGATGGGTGGATTGAACTGATAGCTATCTATACTGATAGGAAACTTCTGCAATTCGGGCACTTGCTTCTGTAGTTGCTCGAAGTCGAAATTCTCCAACGCACCGGTTTCGGGATTTTCGAACATGCCGATGGTGCCACCGGTATAAATTAACAAAACGGAAGTGTTATTTGGTTTCATTGCGCGTATTTTATCCTTTACATCGGCACAAAGTTAGCAAATATGGCGAACATACGCATCAAAAAGATATAAATCTTTCGAAATGGCTTTGCACGCCCCGATTTGCAGCGAAGAAGAAAATTATCGTTTTAACGCAATTTTTTAGGAAAAAGTGATAGAATGTTCGTTTTATTTGCTACTTTTGCGCCATATTTCAAAAGAATTAGTAGAAACAACAACCCATGAAGAAGTATTGTCTTTATACTGTCACATGCACTTGCACCACCACAACCCTTAGGGGTTAGGGCTATTTTTTGTGTTTCTACGTGTTACACCAACTTCTCAATCAGTATTATTTTTTTAGATTATCCGACAAGAGTTTTGCTAAGTAGAACTCTTTTCACTACATTTGTACGTTAAAAAACTCACTATAATGAAAGTAATGAAATTCGGCGGAACATCCGTAGGTTCCGCAGACAGCATTTTAAGCGTAAAAAATATCATTGAAGCAGCACAAGAGCCGGTTATCGTGGTGGTATCGGCACTTGGGGGTATCACCGACTCGCTGATTGCAACTTCGAAATTGGCCGCAAGCGGAAATGCCGCATACGTGGACGCCTATAACGAAATGGTGCGCCGACACGTGGAGATGGTGAACGGCATAGGGCTGGAAAGCGGAAAGCAAGCCAACTTGATGGCAGCGGTGAGCCAACTGCTAGACGAACTGAAAAATATCTTCAAAGGTATCTATCTGATAAAAGACTTGTCGGCTAAGACAAGCGACACTATCGTGAGCTACGGCGAACGCTTGTCGAGCATTATCCTGGCAACACTCGTGGATGCACAATGGATGGATGCACGCTCGTTTATCAAAACCGAGAAGAAACACCATAAGCACGTGTTGGTGCAAGATGTAACTTCGGGATTGCTACACAAAGCATTCGAGGGATGTGCCGAGCGCGTAGTGGTGCCTGGCTTCATTGCAACTGACATCAACACGGGCGAGATTACAAACTTGGGACGTGGCGGTTCGGACTACACAGCGGCTATCATTGCT
>JAFYML010000026.1 GCA_017556595.1 Bacteroides sp. | reverse complement strand
GCCTCTCCTCTGCATTCATGGCGAAAAGGATTACCGCATCTTAGCAAACCAAGCAATGGCTGCTTTCGACGCTGCTATTATGCGTGGTGTTCCTGCCGAATTGTTGATTTTCCCAGATGAAAATCACTGGATATTGAAACCACAAAATGGTATTCTATGGCAACGTACTTTCTTCAATTGGCTCGACCGCTGGTTGAAGTAAAATAGCATATATGTATAGAAACAAAAATGTCGCCCTCGAAAGAAGGCGACATTTTTTATTATTAAGTATATTAAACTGCTTAATCTAACTTATGGATAACCAAACCTGAACGAAGTTTTGGTTCGAACCATGTAGTCTTTGGAGGCATGATATTACCAGTATCGGCAATATCCATCAGTTGCTTCATGCTAACAGGATAGAGAGCCAAAGCAACTTTCATTTCGCCACTATCTACACGCTTCTTCAATTCGCCTAATCCACGAATACCGCCCACAAAGTCGATACGCTTGTCCGAGCGCAAGTCTTTGATGCCAAGAATTTCATCAAGAATAAGGTTTGAAGAGATTGTTACATCGAGCACGCCAATTGGATCGTTGTCATCGTATGTACCAGGCTTAGCGGTAAGGCTATACCATTGTCCCTCCAAATAGAGTGAGAAGTTGTGCAAAGCTGTTGGCTTATAGATTTCAGTGCCCTTAGCTTCTACCTCAAAGTTTTTTGACACTGCAGCCAAGAATTCATCAGCAGAAAGGCCATTCAAATCTTTTACCACACGATTGTAGTCGATAATTGTAAGCTGACCTGCAGGGAAACATACAGCCATGAAGTAGTTGTACTCTTCGTCGCCCTTGTGGTTAGGATTTTGCTTAGCTTTTTCAGCACCTACCAATGCTGCGGCTGCACTACGATGGTGACCATCGGCAATGTAAAGCGCAGGCATCTTAGCAAACTCTTTGGTGATAATGTCAATATCTTCTTGCTTGTCGATAATCCAGAATGTATGTCCGAAACCATCGCCAGGAGCAATAAAGTCATACACAGGTTGTTGGGCTGTGTAACGAGCAATCAAAGCATCGAGGGTACGATTATCGGGATAGGCAAAGAATACTGGCTCGATATTGGCATTGTTCACACGAACATGCTTCATGCGGTCTTCTTCCTTGTCGCGACGAGTAAGTTCATGCTTTTTGATTGTACCGTTCATATAATCGGGTACATAAGCACCTACTACCAAACCGAATTGGGTTTTACCATTCATGGTTTGGGCATAGACATAATAGTTCTCTTTCTCGTCTTGCACCAACCAACCATTGTCTTGGAACATTTGGAAGTTTTGGGCTGCTTTTTCATACACACGAGGGTCGTGTTCATCGGTACCAACGGGGAAATCTATTTCCGGCTTAATAATGTGGTACAACGACTTTTCGTTACCTTCGGCTTCGGCACGAGCCTCTTCCGAATTAAGCACATCGTATGGACGAGATGCAACTTCTTCGACCAATGCTTGTGGTGGACGAATGCCTTTAAATGGTTTGATTATTGCCATATCTTATTTCTTATTTACTCTAAAACGTTCGCAACCATCTTTCAAGAAGCCCACGATTTGTTGAGCAGCAGCAATACCGGCGTTGATATTAGCTTCGGCTGTTTGTGCACCCATCTTCTTAGGAGTTGAGAAATAGCGTGTGGGGAACTTGCTTAGGAAGGTGTCGTTAGCCGCAGGCATAATGTCGGTAACATACTTCAAATCGGTACGTTCTTCCATCAACTCAATCAACTCGGCTTCGTTGATAACTTCCTTACGAGCAGTATTTACCAACAAACCACCCTTAGGCATCAAATTCACCAATGCACGATTGATAGAGTTCTTTGTTTCGGCTGTTGCAGGGATATGCAAAGAAATCACATCGCAAGTTGCATATAGTTCTTCGGCTGAATCAACTGCTTTAGCGCCATCGGCTTCAATCACTTCTTTCGGACAGAATGCATCGTAAGCATAGATTTCCATGCCAAAGCCGCGAGCAATGCGTGCAACGTTACGGCCAACATTTCCGTAAGCATGAATTCCCAACTTCTTGCCTTTCAATTCTGTACCCGAAGTACCATTATACATGTTGCGTACGGCCATAACCAT
>JAFYML010000294.1 GCA_017556595.1 Bacteroides sp. | reverse complement strand
TCAATGAGTCGCGACCAAACGCTTTTTGTTGATGATGATGGTACTGCTTATCAGTTTTCTTCCTCTGAACACAATGCTACATTGCACATCAATCGTCTTACAGCCGATTTTATGAAGCCCGATGGCATGTTTGTTCGTCGTTTCATCAATCAATCGCGCGAAGCGCCGGCTGTATTCAAGCATAATGGTAAGTACTACATGCTCTCTAGCGGTTGTACCGGTTGGGATCCTAATCAGGCCGAGATTGCTGTAGCCGATTCTATCATGGGCGAATGGACGGTGTTGGGAAATCCTTGTACAGGTCCCGATGCGGACAAAACCTATTATGGCCAAAGCACTTATGTAATTCCAATAAATCCAGCAAAGGGATTATTTATTGCTTGCTTCGATCGTTGGAATAAAACCGACTTGCAAGATAGCCGCTACATTTGGCTACCATTGGTGTTCGATGGCGACAAACCGCAAGTTATTTGGAAAGAGCAATGGAATCTCGCTGAGTTTGGCGAATAGACTCGAACAAACCTTGCCAAGTATCGCAGAAGTTTGTCATGGATGGGAATAGTAAGTTTGCACCAGCATCAAGTAGCACTTGCCCATCTATGGGGCCGGTGTTTACGGCAATGGTAAAGATACCTGCGGCTACCCCTGCTTGTACGCCCAATGGTGCATTTTCTACTACAATAGCTTCTTCGACTTTTACCCCAGCTTTCTCCAATCCCATTAAATAAGGTTCGGGATTGGGCTTGCCGTATTTTACATCGAAGGCAGTTACCATGTGGTTGGGCGTAAAGATGTTTGGGAAATTGGTGGATAGGCGATCCAATAATGTGCGTTGACCAGAGCCTGTTACCAATACGGGTGTCAATCCGTTGGCTTTTACTTGTTGCAACAACTCCCATGCACCGGGCATTGCTTCCGGTTCAGGAAAGCGGTTGAACTCGGCACTTTTCTCTGCATAGATTTGCTGAATCAGTTCGGGCGTAGCCTCTGTGCCATATTGACGCTGATGCACAATATTGATGGTAGACGCACCAGTGCGTCCTTCGTGCAAGTAAGCTTCGGTAGGGCCTAACATCAAGCCATGCTTCACCATCGTGGTGTGCCAAGCTTGTGCATGGTAGGGCATAGAGTTGAACAATACACCGTCCATATCGAAGAGGACAGCTTTCAAATTAATCTTTGCGAGGTTGTTTGCTTGTAAGTATTTACGGATTGCTTCTTGATACATAAGTATGATAAATAATATGCCAATGCATCAAACGATGCATTGGCATATCTGTTATTTGTTGTTGTTATTATAATCTTGCTTGGATGGCTTTTGATTCTTCTTCGTAGCCAGGCTTGTTGAGCAAAGCAAACATGTTCTTCTTGTAAGCTTCTACACCAGGTTGGTTGAAAGGATTTACGCCAAGTACATAACCGCTGATGCCGCATCCAATTTCGAAGAAGTAGAGCAAACCACCGATGTTTTCTTCGTCCAAAGCAGGAAGAACAATGCGGAGGTTAGGTACACCACCATCGATGTGTGCCAACTGAGTGCCGAGTTCGGCCATCTTGTTCACTTCATCTACGCGCTTGCCAGCCAAGAAGTTAAGACCATCGAGATTTTCTTCGTCAGAAGGCACTTGCAAGGTGTGGTTTACGTTTTCTACAGAGATAACAGTTTCGAAGATAGTACGTTCACCTTCTTGAATCCATTGACCCATAGAGTGGAGGTCGGTACTGAAATCAACTGATGCAGGGAAGATACCTTTACCTTCCTTACCTTCTGATTCGCCATAAAGTTGTTTCCACCATTCGCTAACGTAGTGCAATTTAGGATTGTAGTTTACAAGGATTTCAATCTTCTTGCCTTGACGATACAATTCGTTACGAGTAGCTGCATAGATAGCTGCAGGATTTTCGCAGAAAGGAACATCAATACCACAAGCCTTTTCCATCGCTACGGCACCGGCAACCAACTTGTTGATGTCGAAACCTGCTACAGCGATAGGAAGCAAACCTACAGGAGTAAGTACAGAGAAACGTCCGCCCACGTTATCGGGGATGATGAAGCTCTTATAACCTTCCTTGTCGGCAGTTGTGCGAGCAGCACCCTTGCAAGCATCGGTAATAGCAACGATAACCTTCTTAGCCATTTCCTTGCCGCGTTGGTCTTCGCATTGCTTCTTTAACAAACGGAAAGCAAGTGCAGTTTCGGTTGTTGTACCCGATTTTGAAATATTGATAACACCAAACTTCTTGTCTTTCAAGTAGGTGGTAAGTTCATATAGATAATCTTCACCGATGTTGTGTCCGGCATAAAGGATAACAGGAGCATCCTTCTTGTCTTGCAACCATGTGAAGCTGTTAGAGAGTGCTTCGATTACAGCACGAGCACCAAGGTAGCTACCACCGATACCGGCTACTACCACTACTTCGCAATTTTCGCGCAATACTTGTGCAGTAGCATTCAAGTCGGCCAAGTGTTCAGCAGTAATAGATGATGGCAAGTGCAACCAACCTAAAAAGTCATTACCTGGGCGTGTACCCTTTTCCAATGCCTCTTGTGCGGCTTTTACTTCGGCTTCGTAAGCTGCAACAGCTTCTTTGCTAATGAATCCGAAAGTTTTTTCGATGTTAAGTTTTAGCATAACGGGTGTGAGATTTATGATTATGATTTATGATTTATCGGAAAGAATCGGTTAAGAGTTTAATTTCAATCATGGGCGATATGCGTTCGTATAGGATGTTATAAACAGCATCTACAATAGGCATGTTCACATGATAGTGTTTGTTGATTTCCTTGATACACTTGGTGCCATAATAGCCTTCGGCAATCATTTCCATCTCTATTTGTGCACTCTTCACGGAGTAACCCTTCCCAATCATTGAACCAAAAGTACGGTTGCGGCTGAAGTTTGAATAACCAGTTACAAGCAAGTCGCCCAAGTAAACCGATTCGTCCACTTGGCGAGCAAGCGGATGTACGGTTTGCAAAAAGCGGTTCATTTCTTGAATGGCATTCGACATAAGTACGGCTTGGAAGTTGTCGCCATACTTCAAACCGCTACAAATGCCGGCTGCTATGGCATATACATTCTTCAATACCGAACTGTATTCAATACCTACTACATCGTTGCTGACAGATGTTTTGATGTAGCTACTTGCCAAATGCTTAGCCAAAGCGCATGCTTTATCTGTGTCGGGGCATGCAATGGTGAGGTAGGAGAGGCGTTCGAGCGCTACTTCCTCGGCATGGCAAGGGCCGGCCAATGCGGCAATGTTTTGGGGCGGTACGCCATATTCTTTCGTGAAGTATTCGGACACAATCACATTATCGTCGGGTACAATACCTTTGATAGCGGTAATGATGAATTTGTCCTTGATTTTAGTCTTCAACTTCTTCAAATGCAACTTCAAGTATGGCGAAGGTGTTACGAAGATGAGAGTATCCGACTGCTTCACAATATCGTTAATATTGGAACTGAAGTTGATACGCTTGGTATCGAACTTGACAGATGTCAGATAGGCAGGGTTATGACCGAGTCGTTTGAAATCGGCTATGCGGTCTTCACGTCGCATATACCAATTTATCGATTCGGCTTGAGCGAGTGCCATTTTAGCAATGGCCGTAGCCCAACTTCCTCCGCCCATAATGGCGATCTTACCAGGTAGCTTCATTTTTAAATCTTTTCTATCCAGGCTTGCACGTCGGCTACACTTGGATTGGTTAGGTTTAATTTATATTTTTTGTTAATGCCGCAAATGTCCATGTGAAGTTTTTGCGGATTCACTTCTTTCATATTGCTTACGAGGTTGTAGCCTGCTTTTTGTACTACGGCTACCCACTCTTCGGGGATACCAATTTCGGTAAACTTGGCTACGGCATCCTTGGGTACTGTCTTTTCGGGGCGCATTTGTGGGAAGAAGAGTACTTCTTGTATAAATGCGTTGCCGGTCATTAACATCGTCAGACGGTCGATACCGATACCGATACCCGATGTTGGAGGCATACCATATTGAAGAGCTTTCAAGAAATCTTGGTCGATGAACATAGCTTCGTCGTCACCCTTTTCGCTCAAGCGAAGTTGGTCTTTGAAGCGTTCTTCTTGGTCGAGCGGGTCGTTCAACTCTGAGTATGCGTTAGCCAATTCTTTACCATTTACCATCAACTCGAAGCGTTCGGTCAAGCCTGGCTTGCTACGATGCATCTTGGTGAGTGGTGACATTTCCACGGGATAGTCGGTGATGAAGGTTGGTTGAATGAAGGTGCCTTCGCAGAATTCGCCGAAGATTTCATCAATCAACTTGCCTTTACCCATAGTGTCGTCAATCTCCATGTTCAATGCCTTGCAGATGTCGCGAATTTCGTCTTCGCTCTTTCCGTTCAAGTCGTAACCAGTCTTTTCCTTGATAGCATCGAGGATAGGCAAGCGACGATAAGGTGCCTTGAAGCTGATTGTCTTGCCGTCGATAGTTGTTTCTGGGCAACCGTTTACGGCAATACAGATACGTTCGAGCATCTTTTCGGTGAAATCCATCATCCAGTTGTAATCCTTGTATTGAACGTAAAGTTCCATGCAAGTAAATTCAGGGTTGTGGCTCTTGTCCATACCTTCGTTGCGGAAGTTCTTGCCGATTTCGTACACACCTTCGAAACCACCTACGATGAGGCGCTTCAAGTACAACTCGGTAGCAATACGCAAGTACAAATCCATGTCCAACGAGTTGTGGTGAGTGATGAATGGACGTGCGCTAGCACCACCAGGGATTGATTGCAAGATAGGAGTTTCCAC
>JAFYML010000293.1 GCA_017556595.1 Bacteroides sp. | reverse complement strand
TTGGTAGAAGAGTGTGGCGGATTGATTCACATGGATAAGTTGCCTATCGGTGACCAAACATTATCGGCTAAGGAAATCATTGCCAACGAAAGTCAAGAACGTATGGGCTTGCTTATCGACGAAAAGGCAATTGAACATGTACAAAAGATTGCCGAACGCGAACGTGCTCCTATGTACACCGTGGGTGAAACTACTGGCGACCAACGCTTTGCGTTTGAACAAGCCGATGGCGTACGTCCTTTCGACTTGGCCGTTGACCAAATGTTTGGCTCATCGCCAAAGACATACATGGTGGACAAGACCGTAGAACGTAAATATGACGTAGTAACTTACGACATCACTAAACTTGACGAATATATCACTCGCGTGCTTCAATTGGAAGGCGTGGCTTGTAAGGATTGGTTAACCAACAAGGTAGACCGCTGTGTGACCGGCCGCGTAGCACGCCAACAATGCCAAGGCGAATTGCAATTGCCATTGAGCGACTGTGGTGCCGTAGCATTGGATTATCGCGGCGAAAAGGGTATCGCAACATCTATCGGACATGCGCCGCAAGCTGCGTTGGCCGATCCAGTTGCGGGCTCGGTACTTGCCGTGAGCGAAGCATTGACCAACTTGGTGTGGGCACCTTTAGCCGAAGGATTGGATAGCGTATCGCTTTCTGCCAACTGGATGTGGCCTTGCCGCGCACAAGAGGGCGAAGATGCACGTTTGTACAAAGCTGTGAAGGCATTGAGCGACTTCTGCTGCGCACTCGAAATCAATGTGCCTACAGGTAAAGACTCGCTTTCAATGACACAAAAATATCCCGATGGAAGCAAAATCATCAGCCCGGGTACCGTTATCGTATCGGCAGGTGGCGAGGTGAGCAATATCAAGAAGATTGTATCGCCTGTAATGGTGAACAATCCAAAGAGCCGCTTCTATCACATCGACTTCTCGTTCGACACACTTCAACTGGGTGGCTCGGCATTTGCACAATCGCTAAACAAAGTGGGTAGCGACGTGCCTACCGTGAAGAATCCGGAATACTTCCGCGATGCCTTCCTTGCCGTACAACAATTGGTGAACGAAGGACTTATCATGGCAGGTCACGACATCTCGGCTGGCGGTTTACTCACTACCTTGCTCGAAATGTGCTTCGCCAACGTAGAAGGCGGTATTGACGTATGCTTGGATAAGATGAAGGATACCGACATCGTGAAGGCATTGTTTGCCGAAAATCCTGGTGTAGTAATCCAAGTATCGGATGCCGACTCGGCTCGCGTGAAGAAGATTCTTGACGATGCTGGCGTAGGCTATATCAAGATTGGTACTCCTTGCGAAGAACGCCACATCATGGTGAGCATGAATGGTTACGATTATCAATTTGGTATCGACCACTTGCGCGACGTGTGGTACTCTACTTCATACCTCATGGACAGAAAGCAAAGCTTCAACGGCAAGGCGAAAGAACGTTTCGAAAACTACAAGCAACAACCACTCGACTTGGTATGGGGCAAAGAGTTTACAGGCAAGTTGAGCCAATGGGGATTGAATCCTGATAGACGCGAAGCAAGTGGCTTGAAAGCTGCCGTTATCCGCGAAAAGGGTACAAACTCGGAACGCGAAATGGCATACAGCTTCTGGCTTGCAGGTTTCGACGTGAAGGACGTTACTATGACCGACCTTATCAGCGGACGCGAAACATTGGAAGATGTGAACGTGATTGCCTTCTGCGGTGGATTCTCGAACAGCGACGTGCTTGGTTCGGCCAAGGGATGGGCTGGTGCCTTCCTCTACAACCCGAAAGCAAAAGCTGCACTCGATAACTTCTACGCTCGCGAAGATACACTTTCGTTCGGCGTATGTAACGGTTGCCAATTGATGGTGGAATTAGGCCTCATCAACCCTGAACATCCAGCCGATAAGAAAGCGAAGATGCTTCACAACGATTCGCACAAGTTCGAAAGCAACTTCGTATCACTCACTATCCCACAAAACAATAGCGTGATGTTTGGCTCGCTAAGCGGATACAAGATTGGTACTTGGGTGGCTCACGGTGAAGGTAAGTTCAACTTGCCATTGCCCGAAGAGGAATACAACATCGTAGCGAAGTTTACTTACGATGGCTATCCTGCTAACCCTAACGGCTCGTCGTATAGTGTAGCCGCTATCGCAAGCAAGGATGGACGTCACTTGGCTATCATGCCTCACCCCGAACGCCCCATCTTCCCATGGCAATGCGGTTACTATCCACGCAAGAACGACGAAGTGACTCCTTGGATTGAAGCATTCGTCAACGCTCGCAAGTGGGTAGAGGCAAAGAAGAAATAACACCTAATTGGTCATAGCTTATAATAAATAAGGTGTAGGTAGCATAAACTTTTGCAACCTACACCTTGTTATTTATTAAGCAATTTGTGTATCTCGAAAAAATAGCATACATTTGTCAAAACATTCAACCGCATAGCACTTAAAGAGATGTCCATAAAAAGGTTTGTTTCCAACGTTTTTGTTGTATTGTTATGTACACTCACTTGTACGTTGCAAGCGCAAACATACGAATACATCGGCGTAGAAAAGGGATTGAGTAACCGTCGCGTATTCTCTATCCAAAAAGGCGACAAGGGATATATGTGGTTTCTTACGCAAGACGGCATTGACCGATATGATGGGAAAAACTTTAAGCACTACATATTAAAAAACAATGGACAAGAGGAAAACTCGTTGTGGAACTTGAATTGGCTATACACCGACAAGCAAGGAATATTGTGGGAAATTGGTAAGCGCGGAAAGGTGTTCAGATACGATGCAAACAAAGATGAATTTAAACTTGCTTACGCATTGCCCGAGCCTAAGCAAAGCAACACACCTACAATCGTATCATATGGTTTCATTGACGAAAAAGACATAGTGTGGCTATGCACAAAAGAGGGGATTTATTGCTACAACAGTGCAGACGAAACAAGCAACTTCGTAACACACAACATCGACGAAAACATATCGAAGATGGTGCAGATTGACTCGACACATTTCTTTATCGGCACCGACAAAGGCATCTATTACGTTGAGAAAACGGGTAATAAGCTAACTCTTTCACCCACATTTCAGCCATCGGACACCCCATTTCACGTAAACGACATTTACTACCACAAACCAAGCAAAAAGGTATTAATCGGTACTTTCCAACAAGGAATATATATCTACGATTTAGTGACCAATGAACTTACATCCATTGAGCACGATTTGAAAGATATCACTATCAACTGCATTCGATATTTCAACGAGCGCGAAGTAGTAATTGGCACCGACGGAACAGGTGTATATCGCATGAATACGGAGAACGGCAACGCACAAGCCTATATCGTGGCAGATTACACAAAACGTAATACCATGAATGGGAATAACATTAGCGACATTTACATAGATGAAGAAAAACGAATTTGGATGGCAAACTATCCGTTTGGTATCACCGTGCGCGATGACCGATATCCGCAATACGATTGGATAAAGCATGCTAACGGAAACGAACAATCGTTAGTAAACGATCAGGTAAATGCCATTATGGAGGATAGCGAGGGCGATATATGGTTTGCTACAAACAATGGTGTAAGCCGATATAGCAAGCTGCAAGGAGGAAAATGGTACACCTACTTAAGCTCGTTTAACAAAGAAATACAAAACAAGAATCACACTTTCTTGTCGCTATGCGAAGCGGAAAACGGACAAATATTGGTGGGAGGTTATAACTCGGGATTGTATCTGATTGATAAACATACCGGAAAGATTGGTTATCGCACACCCGAATCGTTTAACGCTGCTCAACTACGCCCCGACAAATACATACGCACCATGTTTAAAGACAAAGGCGGCAAAGTTTGGTCGGGCGGATATTACAACTTGAAGGAGCTAGATTTGCGTAACAACACTTTGCGACGCATACAAGGATTAAACGGCATCACCGTAATCAAAGAGAAAGATAACGAACACTTATGGATAGGTACAGCCAACGGATTGTTTCTCTTGGAAAAACAAAGTGGTGAATTTGAGGAGATAATGCTTCCGGCAGAATCGAACTACATTTATAGCCTATTGCAATTGCCCAACGGCATGCTATACATCGGTACCAATAGTGCCGGATTATTGGAGTATAACCCTCAAAATGGACATTTTGAGCACTACAACAAAGAGAATAGTGCGCTTATTTCGGATGACATCTGTCACTTGCTTTACGATGGTAACGGACGATTGGTGATAAGTTTAGAGAATGGCTTATCTAACTTTGTTATTGCCGATCGAAAATTCATCAGTTGGACAAAAGAGCATGGGTTGATGACTGATCACTTCAATGCTTCATCGGGAACATTGAGCAAAGATGGAAAATTCCTTTTTGGTTCTACCGATGGCGCAATAGCGTACAACAAAGATATGCGTTTACCACGCGAGAACAATTTTAAAATGGTGTTTAGCGATTTACGCATATTCAACAAAACGGTGTATCCTGGCGATGAAGATTCGCCATTGACGCAAGAGTTAGACAAGACCGATGTATTGAAACTAAAGTATAGTCAAAACATGTTCGACATACAGGTAACAACCATCAATTTTGATAATCCTTCGTCTATCCTATACACTTGGAAACTACAAGGTTTCTTTAACGAATGGAGCGAACCTGCCAACATGTGCGACATACGTTTCACAAATCTATCGCCCGGCCGATATACACTCATCGTAAAAGCAATTTCGAGCGAGGACAAACGCATCGACTTGCAAGAGCGACAGATGACTATCGTCATAGAAAAGCCGCTATGGCTAAGTCCTTGGGCTATATTGCTATACATCACCTTGCTATTGCTCATTGTCTATGCCCTACTACGCTTCGACTTGCTACAGAAAAAGCGTAAACTGAGCGAAGATAAGATACGTTTCTTCATCAATACGGCACACGACCTTCGCACACCGCTCACACTTATCAAAGTACCACTCGAAGAGATGGAACAAAAAGAGCCGCTCAGCGAACGTGGACGAGAAAGCATCTACACCGCACTACGTAACGTGAATGCACTACTACGCCTAACCACCAACTTGATAACATTTGAACGAGCCGATAACTACAACACCCAACTCACTATCGCTGAATATGAGTTGAACGACTATATGCAAGAGATGTTGCAAGGGTTTGAAGATTATGCTTCAACACAACACATCAGTTTCTCTTATCAAAGCAATTTCCGCTATCTAAACGTGTGGATAGATAGAGAGAAGATGGAATCTATCTTGAAAAACCTCGTATCGAATGCGCTGAAATACACACCACGAGGCGGACAGGTGCAAGTAACCGCCACCGAAAAAGGTAAGGAATGGAGTGTAGAGATTAGCGATACTGGCATTGGCATCCCCCTAAACGAGCAGAAGCGCTTGTTCAAAACTCACTTCCGTAGTAGCAATGCCATCAATAATAAGATTACCGGTAGCGGCATAGGGTTGCTACTTGTGTGGAAGTTGGTGAAGCAACACAAAGGAAGACTAACCTTCCATAGCAAAGAGGGAGAAGGCACAAGCATCACTGTAACCTTCCCTATAGAGGCACAATGCTTTAAGAAGGCAATACGCACCAATAGTAAGCCGCAAAAAGAGCATATAACCGACACACACACTTCGCGCCCTAGCAACATACCTATACCACCAACAATTGTCGAGGAGAAGGTCGAGCAAAACACCACAAGCAAGAAAAAGAAATTGCTGATTGTAGAGGATAATGACGAATTGCGTCAATACTTGAAACGCTCGTTCGACGAATATATTGTGCAAACAAGTGCCAACGGACAAGAGGCACTGAACATTATCGATGAGTATATGCCCGATTTGATTATCGCTGACATTATGATGCCGGTGATGCGCGGCGATGAACTATGCAAACAATTGAAAAACGACATGGCTACATCGCACATCCCCGTCATCTTGCTTACGGCATTAGCGGGCGAAGAGGAAGTAATCAAGGGATTGGAGTGCGGTGCCGATGAA
>JAFYML010000292.1 GCA_017556595.1 Bacteroides sp. | reverse complement strand
ACTGATTGTGGTTCTGTGATACTTTCATCTTTCCACAATATAGCGACAGGGGAAATATGTATAATATATTTACTTATGGTTTCCCATTAAAATGGTGCAGGAATAGTAAATGAAACCGATTCCTCGGTAATGGGATGCACGAAGCGAATGTACTCGGCATGGAGGAAAAGGCGGGTGGAGGGTGTGCCATAGAGGTCGTCACCAATGATGGGGCAATGCAGGCCATCGGGATGGGCGGCATGTACACGCAATTGGTGGGTACGGCCGGTAAGAGGGTAAAAGGCTATGCGTGTGGCGGTTTCGGTGCGTTGCAACACTTCGTAGCGTGTGATAGCGGGCTTGCCATGTTCGTAATCGACAAGTTGGTGGGGACGATCGAGCAAATTCATGCTAAGCGGTAATTCGATGGTACCACAATCGTGCGCCACCTTTCCATTAAGAAGGGCAATGTATCGCTTTTCAACAAGTCGCTGGCTGAATTGCTCTTGCAACTTTTTGTGTGCTTCCTTGCTTTTAGTCAGTACCAACAGGCCAGAAGTAGCAAAATCCAACCGATGCACCATCAAGGGGCCTTCGGCTTGAGGGAAACGTGCTTTGGCAAGGCCATATATGGAATAGCCATCATCCTTCGAAGGCACGGAAAGCAAGTTGGCCGGTTTGTTGACAACGGCTATCCACTCGTCTTCGTAGATAATATCCAACGCATCGGGCTTTTGCAATTGTTGCTCAATCATTGGATTTGGCTCAACATGCAAGCCTTGTAGCATGTGTTTCAGGATTGGCTCGCACTTTCCTTTGCACGAGGGGTAGTATTGTCCGTGATGACGAATTTCGGATTTAGGTGAATCGCCCCACCAAAACTCGGCCATTGCCAATGGCTTCCATCCTTGCTTGTAGGCATATTGAAGTAGTTTAGGGGCGGCACACTCTCCTGCCCCAGCCGGTGGCACCAACTGAACGGTATCGGCAAAGATATCGCAAAGGTTTTTCTCTTCACCAAGATAATTGAGCATGGAAAACTGCTCGAAAAGACGTTTCTGAAGAGCAGCTGAGCGTGTACGTCTTTCTTGCTTTAATGCGCTGATTTTGTGTGCGTAATGGTCGTATGATTGTTGAGCTTCACTCAAACGTTGATTCCAAGCCTTTTCTGTTCGCTTCAGCTCGGCCTTCATAAATTGACTTTCCTTTATCAATGCAGCCTCTTCATCAGCCGTAAGGTTGCCGGCTTGACGACGTTCATCGCGCAAGGCTTTGGCTTGTTTCAACTTTTGACGTTCGTCGGCCAATGCTTGTCGGCAATCTTCGGATAACGTTTGTAAATGACTTAATGCAGCAAGATGTTCGGGATGCGTTTCAAGTTCATCTATTTGTCTGTTTATTTGAGAGATAGCCTCTTCTTCGGGTTTAAAGAAGCCATCGGGATTAAGCAAATCATAGACGGGCGGTACAAAGTAAGGATGGTTGTTGCTACCGGCCAATATACCGGAAAAAGCGGCAATGAAACCGACTTGTTTTTGTTCATCTTCCACCACCAGCACACCGAACATTTTACCCATAGCCAACTCTTCGCGCCAAGCGGTTTGCTCGGCTAAGTAGGTTTTCACCTCTTCGGCAGCTAACACGCTTAATTCGTGTGGCTTATAGCAAAAAGGATAGGTAAACAAGGTGGGCAACGGCAGATGAGAAACATCGACCTTGTAATGGTGAAAACGGTTTTCGTTGTCGCTCGTCATAGCTATTTCACCCTCCTGTTCAGTTGGTTGTTTGCCTTGGATGGTTTCGACTTGCCAATGCGTTTGCCAGTAGGTTTCTTTTTGCTACTTGTGCGCTTGGGACGATTATTGTTGCCTGTTCCTCTCATGGTTTACAATCGT
>JAFYML010000291.1 GCA_017556595.1 Bacteroides sp. | reverse complement strand
GGATGGCGAGAATCCGTATGAAGAGATATTTAATCCGGGTAATGTACAATTCACATCGAACATAGCCGAAGACATCTATGGGAATCTCTATATTGGCGATAACAAAGGAAACGTTTATCAATATCATCGTAGAAGAGACAATTTCTTTATTATACCTAGTATCAGCCGTTGTCAAGCAGCTATCAAAGCCATCTACTCCATCAATCAAGAAGAAATGCTGGTTGCTAGCGACGGAGATGGTTTGAGAAGAATCCATGTAAATCGTGGTATCGTAGAGGAGAGCAACCTATCGGTATCCTCCATCAATATTAACAAAGCAAAGGTACACTCCCTACTGAAAGATAAACAAGGTAATACCTGGTTGGGATGCTTCCAAAAAGGAGTAGTTATCCGCCCCTCTACTACTAATAACTTCACCTACATTGGCCGCAATTCGGCAACACACAACATCATTGGCGATTGTTGTGTAGTGTCATTGATGCGTGATCACAATGGTATGCTATGGGTGGGAACAGACAACGATGGTATCTACCTAACTACACCCGACGGAAAACTAAAAAGACACTATGCCACTGGTGAAGGTGCATACCAAGTACCCGCCACCATAATGAGTATTTGCGAAGATTCGAAAAAGCAAATTTGGATTGGCTCTTACCAAAAGGGACTTGCCATACTAAACCCAACAAGCGGAAATTGCCGTTTCATCGATTTGAAAGATGAAATGGGTAATTCGGTCGATAAAATCTACGACATTGTAGAAGACAACAACCAAACGCTATGGATTGCTACAATGGGTAAGGGGCTATATAGCCTTGACTTAAACACAAACAAAGTGACCAAATTCAAAGTAGCCAATAGTGGGACGATATTTAAAGAGAATGACGACATGCTACACAACGCATTCTTAAACACATTGAAATTCTCGGCTAAGGACAATAAGCTTTACATCGGGACGTTTGATGGTTTGGGATGCCTCGATTTAGCTACCTATTCCTTCAATAGCACTTGGGGAGTGAACCGAATGCTTGCAGGAAAGATAATCTATGCGTTGTGCGAAGACGAGCAAAACAACCTATGGCTTGCTACCAACAAGGGAGTAGTTATATTGAATACCTAAACCAAAGAAGCGAAAGAGTTAACCACCAAAGACGGTCTTCCTAGTAACTCGATTGCTGCTATTGAGTGCGATGCAGAAGGTAGCATTTGGATTAGCTCTAACTATGGTATCAGCCGCTATCGTCCACAAAACGGGACGTTGGTCAACTACTATGCGGTCGATGGATTGCAAGGTAATGAATTTAGCAAAAGGGTCTCTTTCCGAGGCGAAAAGGGCGAGCTAAACTTTGGCGGCACAAATGGTGTAACCGTATTCGACCCCAAGAGCATTGTCAACCCAAGCAAGAAGCCACAAATTCATATTGCCGACTTCTACCTAAAAGGACAACCCATCTATCAAGGAACACTTTCTGGGCGCAAAGTCATCACCAATAAGCCCGTGAGCGAGACGACCGATTTCTATTTCAACCATCAAGACAATTCGATAGATATTGAGTTTAGCGCACAAGAATTTCATAGTCCCGAGCGCATTAGCTATCACTACAATGTAAACAATACCGGTTGGCGTTCGCTACCACCAAAGAGCAATAAGCTATCGTTCAGCAAGCTGGCACCAGGTACTTATCGTTTGCAATTGTATAGCCAAGAATACGAACTTAAGTCGGACATCAAACAAATAAACATACACATTGCTACTCCTTGGTGGCGTTCAAAAACCTTGCAATACGTTTACATTATCCTTATAATTGCCGCAATCCTTATGCTTGCCGCCTACTTCAGACGACGCCAAGAATGGATGAAACAGGTGATGCTACAAAAGCACAAGGAAGAGTTGAACGAAGCCAAGCTACAATTCTTCATCAATGTGAGCCACGAGATTAGAACACCGATGTCACTAATCACCAGCCCACTTCAGAAGTTGATGAATACCGATAAGAATGCCGAACGTCAACACACCTATCGAACCATGCAACGTAATGCCGGACGCATTCTGCAACTTATCAATCAATTGATGGATGTGCGTAAGATAGAGAAGGGACAGATGAAATTGAAGTATCGTGAAACAAATATCAAAGAGCTTACAAATGAATTGATAGAGAACTTTGAATATCAAGCACAAGAGAAGAATATTGCCATCCGCTTACATGCCGAAGAACCGGGAATCAAAGCTTGGGTTGATCCAAAGAACTTTGACAAGGTAATCGTAAACCTCCTTTCGAATGCCTTTAAATTCACACCCGAAGGTGGCGAAATAAACATTTACCTAAAACAGGGTAAAGATAAAAAGGCTGAAAAACCGATGCTACGCGACTATGTAGAAATAGGCATTGAAAACAATGGCCCCGGCATCGACCCCAAAGAAGCAGAACATATATTCGAGCGTTTCTACCAAATATCTACTAGCAACCAAACAGAGAATGGAACAGGTATAGGCCTACACCTTACTCGCTCTATGGTCGATTTGCATCATGGCAAGATATGGGTAGAGAACAACCAGAACAATCCTGGATGTACATTCTTTGTACGTATTCCATCGGGCAACCTACACCTTACCGCAGCAGAAATGGAAGATGCCAATGCACCATCGGCTATCATACCAACTACCTATAAGGAGCCTACCAATGAAAGCCAAGCCGAAGAAACGGAAGAAGGAAAAGAAACGGCTAGAAAGAAATACAAGGTAATGATTATTGAGGATGATGAGGAAATCCGCCAATACGTATGCAAGGAACTTTCTACAAACTTCTACATGGATAGTTGCACAAATGGTAAAGATGCATTGCAAAAAATATTACGACAAGCTCCCGACTTGGTTATCAGTGATATTATGATGCCCGAAATGGATGGTATTACACTTTGCAAAAAGATTAAGCAAAATGTAACCATCAACCATATCCCCGTAGTGTTGCTATCAGCAAAAACGACTGAGGAAGATACTGTGGAAGGGCTTAGCACCGGTGCCGATGCTTATATCACCAAACCATTCAGCATTGAAGTGTTGCGACAAACCGTTCAGAATCTAATCAAGGGACGTGAATTGCTAAAGAATAACTTTAGTGGAAACCAAGCACAAGAGACTCGTACGAAAGCCATCAAAGCGGCTTCGCCCGACGAGCGATTGCTGGACAAGGTAATGAAAATTATCAATAACAACATAGACAATACCAACCTGAATGTGGAAGGCATTGCAGCAGAGGTAGGTATCAGTCGTGTT
>JAFYML010000290.1 GCA_017556595.1 Bacteroides sp. | reverse complement strand
CTTGCGTATTCAACTCGATGTTTAGGTTGGGACTTTGTTCTAATTCGCGTGCCAGGTTACGCATCACCGATTGGAAAAACGAGTCGATAGTCTCTATGCGAAAACGGTTGTAATCGTGTAGCATATAGTGCAAGGCTATGTTTGCTCTTTCTTGCACTTTTTGTTTTGTCCATTGGGCTCCGTCGGGTTGTTTTTGTAAATCGGATAGGATGCGATTGGCATAGCTCTCTGACGCAGGGTCGTTCAGACGAATGCCATTTAATTGTTGCAATATGCGCTCTTTCATCTCGGTAGTAGCCTTGTTGGTAAAGGTTACCGCCAATATTTGTCGGTATGCTCGCGGATTACGAATAAGATGCTTGATATATTCCACGGCTAGCGTAAATGTCTTTCCCGAGCCTGCCGAAGCTTTGTATATTAATAGTCCCATAACAATGCGATTAGTTGTGTGTAAGGGTATTGGTTTTTGGTGTAAAGGTAGTGATTTTTTTTTGTAGCGAATGCAAGTTCTCCGGATATTATTTTTTTTGAAAAATACGGTGAAGGCGAGATTTAGGGTATGGGCATAAAAAAAGGGATACCGCCGTATCCCAACCTTTTTGTTAACCTTAAATCTAATACTATGAAAAACACATTGCAAAGGTACGGCTTTCTACGAAACCTGCAAATTATTCGATGAAAAATATGTGTTTTATAACATATATTAAGGGTTGTGCAGGGCGATTAAAAAGTTTTTAAGAAAAGGAGGTTATTTTTCTTTTAAAAGTTCTTCTAATCGAAGCACTTCGTCGCGATATTGAGCAGCTTGGATAAACTCCAATTTCTTGGCGGCTTCTTGCATCAATTTGCGTGTTTGAGCAATGCTCTTTTCCAATTGTTCACGCGACATGAGTTGTACAATAGGGTCGGCGGCAATAAGGGTGTGGGCTTCTTGTTCGGTGTAGGGGCGTGGCGAGGCGGTGCTACCCTTGTCGGAAGTAGCAAATGGCTCGGTACCGGCAAAGACATTGAGGTTTTTACCCTTTTTGATTTGTTGAGGTGTAATGCCGTGAGTTTCATTGTAGTGTAGTTGCTTGGTGCGACGACGATTGGTTTCGTCGATGGTTTGTTGCATGCTATCGGTGATTTTGTCGGCATACATGATAACCATGCCATTTACGTTACGAGCGGCACGACCAGCGGTTTGAGTCAATGAGCGATGCGAACGCAAGAAACCCTCCTTGTCGGCATCGATAATGGCTACTAGCGATACTTCGGGTAGGTCGAGGCCTTCGCGTAAAAGGTTTACGCCTACAAGCACATCGTATAAACCTTCGCGTAAGTCGCTCATGATTTTTACGCGTTCAAGGGTATCTACGTCGCTATGGATATAGTTACAACGCACGTTATTGTTTAGCAAATACTCGGTCAATTCTTCGGCCATGCGTTTGGTAAGAGTGGTAACTAACGTGCGCTCGTCGCGCTCTATGCGTAGTTGAATCTCTTCCATCAAGTCGTCTATCTGATTTTGGCTAGGACGCACTTCGATGATAGGGTCGAGCAAGCCGGTAGGACGGATGACTTGTTCTACAACGATACCTTCCGACTTGGCTAATTCATAGTCGGCAGGTGTAGCGCTGACGTAGATAACTTCGGGAGTAAGCGCTTCGAATTCGTCGAACGTAAGCGGACGATTGTCCATAGCAGCAGGTAAACGAAAACCATACTCAACAAGGTTCACTTTGCGTGCGCGGTCACCGCCATACATAGCACGAATTTGCGGTACGCTAACATGGCTTTCGTCTATCACTAACAGGTAATCGTCGGGGAAGAAATCGAGCAAGCAATAGGGGCGTGTACCCGCCTCACGGCCGTCAAAATAGCGCGAATAGTTCTCTATGCCTGAACAATGACCCAATTCGCGCAACATTTCCATGTCATAGGTCACTCGTTCGTATAGTCGTTTGGCTTCGAATGGGCGGCCTTGATCTTCGAACCATTGCACTTGTTTGTGCAAGTCATCTTCTATCTGGTGGATAGCACGCAAGGTAGTATCCTTGGTGGTCATAAAGAGATTGGCGGG
>JAFYML010000289.1 GCA_017556595.1 Bacteroides sp. | reverse complement strand
GAATTTAAAAGTAGTCAAGTAGAAATGTAGGGACGCGAAACTCCCAATTCTCCTCCTTGGAAGGAGGAGTACCCGTAGGGGGAGGTGGTAGGTTTTATGCGTCCGCAAATCATAAATCATAAATCTATATCCCATGGTAACATTAAAAGAAAAAATTGGTTATGCATTAGGTGATGCCGCTGCTGGCGGTATTACATGGAAAGTAATGTCTATTGCCTTCCCGCTCTTCTTTACAAACGTATTCGGACTAACCGTTGCCGACACAGCTACACTGATGTTGGTTGCTCGTTTGTTCGACGTAGTTACAGACCCCATAATGGGTTCTATAGCCGACCGCACCCGTTCGCGTTGGGGCACCTATCGTCCTTGGCTCATCTATGGAGCTATACCATTCGGACTCATCTTTGCCCTCTTGCTCTATACCCCCGATTTCGACCCTGTGGGCAAGCGCATCTATGCCTATACCCTCTACCTGCTTATGATGGCCATCTATACCGCTGTTAATGTGCCTTACGGTTCATTATTGGGTGTAATGACCGACGACGATAACGAAAAGAATCAATTCTCGTCCTACCACATGGTAGGAGCCTATGCCATGGGCTTCATCACTTTGCTCTCATTCCCCTACTTGCAAAAGATGGTGGGCGGTAGCGAAGCACATCAATATGCCGTGTTGGGTGCAGGCTTGGGTGTTGTAGCCGCCGCCATGACATTGGCTTGCGGTTTGCTCACCAAAGAGCGTTTGAAACCTATCCGTGCCGATAAGTTCTCGTTGCGTCCATTTGCCGATTTGTTTAAGAACAAACCTTGGATTTACCTTACACTGATTGGTATCTGCACCAATTTCTTCAACGGTTTCCGCTATGCCGTTGCCGGTTATTTGATAACCTATTGCCTCAATGGCGATGTCACCGTAAACGGACTAATCATTAACTACACCGTATTCATGACCTTTGGCGAAGTTACCTGTATGATATTTGGCGGTTTGTCGCCTAAGTTCACTCGTTGGGTAGGTTCAAAGAAAAAAGCCTTCAACATTGCAGCACTTATCTGCATCGTATTCTCGGTAGCCTTCTTCTTTGTCCCCATGGATCCTGCCTACATTTGGGTGATGGTGGCGCTTGTCATACTCACATCGGTAGGCGTTGGCTTCTACTCGCCCCTCTTATGGTCGATGTATGCCGATGTAGCCGACTATGCCACCGAAAAGAACGGCACATCATCCACCGGTTTGATATTCTCCAGCGGCACCATGGCGCAGAAGTTTGGTTCGGCCATCTCGGGTTCGTTGGTAGCAATCCTGTTGGGTATTGCCGGATTCATCTCTGGTAGCGACCCTGCCACCGGCGAAACCATCATTACCATTACCGACCAAGAAGCCGTGAAAGAGATGATTTGGTTGCTCTTCTCCATCATTCCGGCATTCATTGTACTCATTATGATGTTCTTGCTTCATAAATACCCCATCAAGAAGTAAGCCGAATCCGCTATGCAAAGCCATCAGATAGAAACCCTTAAAGCCGAGGTGAAGGATGTGTTGGAAAACAACATCCTTCGCTTTTGGCTACAGATGCGCGATGCCGAGCATGGAGGCTTCTACGGACAGATGACCGGCGACGGCCGCTTAATGAAGCAAGCCGATAAAGGTGCCATCCTGAATGCCCGCATCCTATGGACTTTCTCTGCCGCCTATCGTGTGCTGAAGAAAGAGGAATATCTGCAGATGGCTACCCATGCCAAGCGTTTCCTTATCGACCACTTCTACGACAAGGAGTTTGGGGGCATCTATTGGTCGCTGAACTACAAAGGCGAACCCGTCGATACCAAGAAACAAATCTATGCGTTAGGATTTGCCATCTACGGACTGAGCGAATATGTCCGTGCCACGGGCGATGAAGAGGCCCTACAATATGCCATCAAGCTATTCCACTCCATCGAAGAGCATAGCTTCGACACCGTAAAGAACGGCTATTTCGAAGCCTTCACCCGCCAATGGACCGCAATTGCCGATATGCGCCTCAGCGAAAAGGACAGGAACGAGTGCAAAACCACGAACACCCACCTGCACATCCTTGAGCCATACACCAACCTATACCGCGTTTGGAAAGATGACGGGTTAAAGAAACAGTTGGAAAACCTGATTCGGGTATTCAGCGAAAAGATAGTGGACCCCTCGACCGGTCACCTGCAACTCTTCTTCGACGACGATTGGAACAACAAGTATAGCATGCTCTCCTATGGACACGACATAGAGGCATCTTGGTTGATACACGAAGCCGCCATAGTGTTGGGCAACGAAGCGTTGCTTCAGCAGGTGGAACCACTTGTAAAGCACTTGTCCCATGCAGCCGACGAAGGCTTAAACCCCGATGGCACCATGATATACGAAACAATACTTTGCCGTAACCATACCGACCGCGACCTGCATTGGTGGGTACAAGCCGAGAACATCGTCGGACACCTCAACCTATATCAATACTTCAAGGACGAAACAGCCCTGCACACAGCCCTACGTTGCTGGTCGTTCACCAAAAACCACCTCATCGACTACACCAACGGCGAGTGGCATTGGAGCATTCGTGCCAACGGCGAAGTGAACACCACCGACGACAAAGCCGGTTTCTGGAAATGTCCCTACCACAATAGCCGCATGTGCATAGAGGCGATAGAACGGTTTTAGAATAGGATAAGCAATAACCATTTAGTTATGATAGTGCAAGCCGAGAGGAGAACAAAATAAATCTATTTATTTTTTATCCCGAGGCGCAGCCTATCCGTTCTTGCGGATTTGCAATCCGCAAGCATAAAAAAGGAGGGTGTATCATGATTCAATTAAGCAAAATTATTGCTTACATATTGTCACATCATCCAATAGCAAAAGCCGTTTTTAAGCATAAGATAGACTAAATTTGCACCTTACATAGCTTAAAAACGGCTTTGTCTATACGTTGAAATATTCTCAACTTACATTTTGATAGTGTGTTTTAACGTTACTTGAATTATGACACACCCTCACTATTAATTATGGAATAGTCATTAATTG
>JAFYML010000288.1 GCA_017556595.1 Bacteroides sp. | reverse complement strand
TTGTTTGTCTTTTTGTTTGTAGCAGGCTTTTCGTTCTTTTCAGTTTTTTCTACCTTTTCAGCTTTGGTAGTAGCTTCTACTTTCTCTTCAGTTTTTTCTGCTACAGGTTGTGGCTGAGTGTTTGTTTCCTCACCCTTTTCCTTGCGTGGACGGCCTGCTTTTTTCTTCGGGGTAGTAGCTTTTTCAACCTTTTCTTGCTCTTTGGGTTGTTGTACTTTTTCCGGTTCTTTCTTTTCCGCAGTTGTATTTGTTTCCGGTAATGTTTGTTTTACCTCTTTCGGTTCTTTATTGTTTGCTTGTTTGTCGTCGTTACCAGTTGTCGAATTGATGCGTGTACGCTTTTGTTTTTCCACTTTGCGTTCTTCTCTTTTCTTCTCGGCAGCTACTTTTTTAGTGGCACCGGCAATGGCTTGTTCGTCGAGAATGCGATAAACAAGGTCTTCTTTTTTAAATGATTCAACTTTGGTAATGCCCAATTCAGAGGCAATAGATTGTAGTTCCGACAAACTCTTGTCGTTCAATTGAATAATGTTATACATATAATGTATGTGAAATGATTTTGTCTTTGAAAATAAAGTGGGAAGTGTTATTACGCTGCAAAGTTACTAATATTTTCTGTTTTCACAATAATTTCATTAATTTTTCGTTAAAAGCGTAACCATTCAAGAAACTTGCACTATCTTTGCCTTCATCCAAAAATAAGGAACCATGAAAATAGAAAATGTGCATTTAATAACATTCTCACCCACTCATACATCTAAACGAGTAGGAGAGGCAATTGTTCGCGGATTAGGCATTGAAAATATAAAAACAGTCGATTTGACCTTTCAAGAACTAGGCGAATATGAAATACCTACAACTGATATGGCATTGATTTCAGTGCCAGTTTATGGTGGAAAGGTAGCTCCTTTAGCTTTACAACGTCTTGAAGGAATCCGTTCGAATGGTGCTCCTGTGGTGTTGGTTGTGGTATATGGTAATCGTGCTTATGAGAAAGCATTGCAACAACTCGATGCCTTTGTGTCCGAACGCGGATTTAAAGTTATCTCGGGCGGTACCTTTATTGGCGAACATTCGTATAGCACGAGTCGCAATCCCATAGCAGTCGGCCGTCCCGATGCTGATGATTTGCAATTTGCCGAAGAGTATGGCCAAAAGTTACTATTCAAGATACAGCAAGCAACCGATTTGGAACACCTTTATGGTGTAGATGTGCTTCGCATTCAACGCCCATCGCAACCCATATTCCCTATGCTTCGCTTCATTTGGCAATTGTCGCAATGGCGCAAGCAAGGTGTGGTTATGCCTCGTACACCACAAGTCGATGCTAATCTTTGTACGCATTGTGGTGCCTGTGTCGAGCTATGCCCAACGAAGGCTATCTCTATGGGTGAGGAGGGATGTGTTACAGAAAAGGAGCAATGCATCAAGTGTTGTGCATGCGTAAAGATGTGTCCGCAAAAGGCGCGTTCGTTCGATACCCCCTACGCTCCACTCATTTCAGGAAACTTCAAGAAACGTAAGCAAAACCGTATTATTATTTAGTGATAAGCTTGTAGGGACGCAATACATTGCGTCCGAAGGATACCGCCACTTGTAGGGACGTAGCGTGCTGCGTTCGCTTATCATTTATCACTAAACACTAATCGCTATTTACTAACCGCTAAACACTCAACACTCATTACTCTTTTCGTTTCTTCAGTAATGCAATAGCGTTGGTCGATGCGTTCGCCAACGAGCCAAACTATGTCGTTGTTGCAACACAATACATATTGTTGCTCTTTTTGCCATAGCGAGAATTTGCGGTCGGTCAGGTAGTCGCTTACCAATTTCTTCCCTTTCATGCCCAAAGGAATAAACCAATCTCCCGCTTGCCATTTGCGCAAGTGTAGGGGAGCGGTTAGTTTGTCGGCATCTAAGTAGGCAATATGCTTGTCGGTAGTCCAACGAAAGTTAGCATCCCTCACTATTTCTTTATATAATAGGTTGGGTGCTTTCGCTTCTCTTCGCTCACTCACCATCAACCAATCCCTATCTTTCAAAACTTGCCAATTGTCGCTATAGAAAACCTTTCCCGATTGTCCGTCGAGTGCAGCCGTAATGTCGGCCAACTGATGACTATTGAATCCTTTTTTGTGAAGTAATTCATACAACACAGCTTCGGGCGATACCTCTTGTTGCAAACTTGGTATGTGGATATTTCCTTCCTTGCACACACGTTGCATGGCCTCTTCAATACCTTTTCTATAAATGCGTGCTACACCTTCTAAGTGATTGGCGGTAGCTAATAGGTGCTCGCTTGCGGCAGGGTTTATTTCGTGCATCAGTGGTAGGAGGTGCAAACGTATTTTGTTGCGTGTATATTCGTCTTGAAGGTTGGTGCTGTCGGTTACATAATCTTGCTGCTTGCGGTTTAAGTATGCTAACAATTCTTCGCGGTTGAAGTCCAATAGCGGGCGAACAATGTAACCATTCTTCGGGCGGATACCTTGTAATCCTTGTAAACCACTACCTCTTAATAAGTTAAGTAGTATGGTTTCTACGCTATCATTTTGGTGATGAGCTACGGCAATTACCTGCGAATTGCACTCTTTTCTTAGTTGTTCAAACCATTCGTATCGCAAATCTCGGGCAGCCATTTCGATGGAAATCTTCTTTTCGTTGGCAAATTCTGTTGTTTGGAAGTGCTTCGTGTGTAATTTTACTTGTCTCTTTTCGCAAAGCGCTTTTACGAATAGTTCATCTCTGTCCGATTCCTCTCCTCGCAAGTGGAAGTTACAATGTGCTGCTTCGCAAGTGTACCCTTCGTCGAGCAACATACATAGCAATGCCACCGAGTCGGCTCCTCCGCTCAGTGCCACCAACACCTTGTCGTTGTGCGTAAATAGTTGGTGCTTTTCAATGAATTTTGTCAATTTTCTGTTGCTCATACACGTTTTGTTCGAGCAAAGGTAGTAAATATTAAAAAGAATCCCTATCTTTGCCCTAGTTTTTTGATATAACTCATTTAAATAATATGACAGAAAACATGAGAGAAAGCTCGGTCATAAGTTGCGATATAAATGAGCATCAGTAATTAGACATGTCATATTATCACTTTGCAACTCAGCAAAGCTATCATTACAGCAAACCAATCCTAACTCGGGGCAAAGCAATTGTAAGCACGCAGCAAATGTGTTGTAGGCTCGGGGCAAACAATCGCT
>JAFYML010000287.1 GCA_017556595.1 Bacteroides sp. | reverse complement strand
TCACTACACGATCACCTTCCTTTCTGTGCGGTGATTCTGAGCCAAAACTGGCTGTTTTGGCACATGAGATACGGGGTATACCACACTTTGAGCCAAAATGGCACATAGTTGGCTCAACTTTACTTACCTCATCAGCTGGCTGAAAACATCTTCGCTGGCACTCTCTTCGCGCTCTTCGTCATCCTCTGTCGGGACAATGCGATAGATGGCCGACGCCTTGCAAAGCATTTCGCTAAGGTATTGGCATAGCGATTGTGCATCGGTGTGCGGTGTGAAAAGTTCGTTCAACCACTCGTCGGCTTGTAGCTCGTTGGTAGTGGGGAAGAAGCGATTCTTCTTTGTAAGCTCTTTTTCCAACGCCTCGGCATGGGGCGATAGTTGCCGCGTAAATGGATGTCGTAATACGTTTACTACATAACGAAATTCGTAGCGGTTGTGCTGTCTGTAGCCATTTAGTTGAAGTTCGAGCAGACGGCACACAAAGCTATAGGTGGGCGTTTGCGATAGCGGGAATCCCATGGTGATGTTGGCATGCTTCACCTCCTCGGGGATGGAGTGGAGTATAGGTAAAAGCAATGCTTCGTTGCATAGCACTACGGCATTCTCTTTCAAGTTGTTATTGTTGTTTCCTACCACTTCTCTAATCCATTGCGGCAAGTAGCGTGCTTGTCCGTTTTCGGTGGGCGAAGCGATGTAGCTTATTTTCTTCTCTTTGCGCAATTGGTCGAATAGCTCGGGCGATAGTTCGTTGGGGAATAGCGCCATGTTGCGTAGGATAAACTCGCCAGCTTCGTGTATGTATGGCAACGATGCTTGTGCCGGTTGGGTGTAGAAGGTGTCGTAATCCCAATAAAACATGGCTTTTCCGGCTGTTTGTAGCTGCTTGAAGAGGGTTTTCTCTACCTCGTTCAGTACATTGAATCCCACGAAGATGTAGCGGTTGTATGGTAGTTTGTCGGCTTGTAGGTGCTCGATAACCTCTCTATACATCATACCTTCGTAGGCAATGCCCAGTGTGTGTAGTCGTTGGCGATAGTTGGTATATACTTCGCCCAATTTATTCCATAGCGATATGAATCTGCGTTTTAGTTCGGTTTCTCTATCTATATTGAAATTCTTGAAGAATTGCTTGATGATGGCTACTTGCTCGTCGGTCAAGAAGCTGAAATCGTCCATCTCCTTCAGTTGGCGCAAGTTACAGAATAGTTTGTCGGCATTGACAAGGTTCTTATCTACGTCGTCGAAGTCGCTGATGAGCAGCTCGCCCCAGAAGTAGAAGTCGTCTAAGGTTTCGATTTTCTCGGTGGCTTGACAAAATACTTTATATACCTCGCACACAAGTTGTATGGGGTCGCCCAACTTGTAGGGGGATAGCTGTTGGAAAAGCTCGCTAATGCTGATGTATGCCGGTGACCAAAGAGGGGTGTCCGACTGACTGGCTAAGTGCTCGTTGAAGAAAAGTCGCGCACGTTTGTTGGGAAACACAATAGCTGTGTTTGCCAAGTCGTTACCTACCTTGCTATATATGTCTTCTGCAACTATTTGAAGAAATGTTTTCATATTTTTTCTTTGTTATCTTTTTTCGGACGCAGCACGCAACGTCCCTACTAATCACTAATCATTAAAACTTCCCCCTTTTCCACATACCACAAGTAGCCGCAGATGTTTTCGGCTTTGTGTCCCATGCGTTGGAGTAACGATAAGTAACCTTTCACTTGCTTGTGGTGTGCGTTGCGTGGTTCGCCAAACTTGAAATCTATCACTACCACCTTGTCGCCGTTCATCATTACGCGGTCGGGGCGTCGGTTGCGTAGCTCGCCGTTCTCCATCCAAATGATGTCGCGCTCGTTTAGCAATTTCCACGAGCCGTCGTACCAACTGCTTACCATTGGGTGGGAGAGCGCTTCGCTCACTAACGTGCGTACCTCAGTTTCCATATTCATCTCTATGGTACCATCGAACAATAGGCGGCTGATAACGCTCTCAGCATCCTCTTTCGTAGCTATTTGCGAGAAGATGTAGTGAAGTAGGTTGCCGCGGTTGATGAATCGTCGCCAAGAGGTGGCTTCATTTTTGCCGGCTATGAAGGTGGCCGATTCGTTCGATTGCTTGAACTCGATGCGGTGATGCAATGCCTCCATCTTCGTCGGTAACTTCTTCGAGGTAAAGATTAAGCGATTGATGTTTTCTGCTTGTTTTCTACTTGCCGGTTGTTCGCAATAAAGTTTACCATATTCGTATTCATTGGTGTCTAGGTTTCCGCCTAAGACTTTATTTATATTTACCAAAGCTGCTCTCAACAAGCTATCTATGCGATTGCTTTTGCTATCTAAGCCCCAAATAAAGAGGTTTTTCTCGGCACGAGTCAGTGCTACGTATAGCGTGTTCAAGCTATCTACCCATAGTTGTAGTTGCTCGGTTTGGTAATCTTTTCGGTAGATAGTATCGGCCATGGTTTGGTCGTAATCTATCGGTAGCAAGCTATACGTGTTGTAGGGGGCAGTGGATGGTTTGCACCAAGTGAGGTGTTGGTGTTCGGTTTCCAAACTCCAATTGCAATAGGGTAGCAATACGGTGTGGAATTGCAATCCTTTCGATTTATGGATGGTGTAGGCGCGTATGCCCTTTGCGCTTCCGCTTTGTATGGTTTTGTTGCATAGTGTTTCGTCCCAATGTTGCAAGAAGTGGGTGATGTCGGCGGCCTCTTTTTGTAGGTATTCGCTGACGTGGTCGAAGAAGGTGAACAGGTAGCTTTCTTGCCCTTCTATCTTGTTTAGTTCCAACAAGATGTAAAGCTCTTCCAACAATTCGTATAGTGGCATGAATCCCATGCGCATCTGTTGTGTGCTGAAGGCTTCGGGTAGTAGTTGCAAGGGCGATGTGCGTAGCTGCTCTTCGGAGGCTATTTGGTTGGCAATGTATAGGTAATAATTGCTTGCTAAGCTACGCAAAGCTATCTTGTCTTGGTTGTCGGCCAAGTAGCGTAGGGCATCTATCAGCATGTTGATACTAGTCGATGCGTCTAAACGGAAGGCCTCGTCGCTTACCACCACTATGCCCAATCGTTCGGATAGGTAGTTGGCTATCGGAGCTATCTGTTTGTTTTGGCGCACCAAGATAGCCATTTGCTCGGGTTCGATACCCTTCTTTATCATTTGTTCCACCTCATCGCCTATCGATTCGAGGATGGCATCTTCCCTTTCGCTAGCCGAATCTTTCTCGGGAAACATTACCTTTACATAGCCTGCTTGCTCTTCTTTGGGCGATAGTTGGCGCACATCGGCATAGGCAT